>CAYQBZ010000286.1:0-4982 GCA_964415855.1 uncultured Rikenellaceae bacterium | reverse complement strand
AAGGATAAATTTCAGGAACAGGATTTGCACAGGCAAATACAATGGGTTTGTCAGCCATATTTTTAATCAGTGCCGGATCAAATGCCAATGGTCCGCATTTTGAAAGAGCAACCAGGGCATCAGCTCCTTTAAGCGCATCTTCCAGCGTATCAACGCAATTAGGATTAGTTGTCTGACATACTTCCCATTTCGGATAAAACCTCTTGTCTTCCTCAATATCCTTACGATTCCTGTGCAGGCCACGCTTTGAATCTATCACAATGGTTTTGGCAGGATCAGCACCGGCTTTCAACAGGAACCTGATCACAGAGGTATTGGATGCACCTGCACCAAAAAACACAATTTTCACATCTTCAATATGCTTGTTTACCAGTTTAAAGGCATTAATCAAACCGGCAAGAGTAACACAGGCTGTTCCCTGGGCATCATCGTGCCATACAGGTATGCTGCATTCCTTCCTGAGGGTATCGAGTACCTTATAGCAATTGGGTGAGGAAATATCTTCCAGGTTAATACCGCCGACGCCATACTGTAACATTTTAACAAATTCTATTATTTTGTCGGGATCATTTTTACCGTCTTTTCCACGGCTGTCCACACACAGGGCCATTGCATCCACTCCTCCCAGATACTTCATAAGAAAGGCCTTACCTTCCATCACTCCTAATCCGCCGGAAGGTGTAACATTTCCATCGCCTAATACCCTTGTGGAATCGCTGACCACAGCCACAAGGTTTCCCCTGTTGGACAGGTGATAGGAGCGATCGTTACTGTCGCGAATATCAGTTGATACTCTTGATACACCTGGAGTATACCACACATTAAACCAGTTAAATCCTATAACCGGTGCTTTCGGGATCGTCTGCATCTTACCCTTGTAAAATTCATGGGCAAGTCCGGCCAGTTGTTTTAAAAATAGTGTTTTGGCTTTAGCGACCTGTTCTTGGGTAAAATTTGCAGGGAAAGCTTCATCTAAATTGTCGAGAGTAAGATTAATTTTTGTCATGATCGAGTATGTTAAATTCAATGAAAGAATATTCCGGTTGCTTAAGATTTATACAAAGTTAAATTTTTATTCTAAATACGAGATAAAATACAAACAATTATTCAATAAATTTAATTCATTGATTTACAACACTATAGATAGCATACAAAATATAAATATATGCAATTTTTGAGAGGTGTACTATCTTCTTTCAATTCAGTTTTGAGGTGTATTATCCGCTCAAAACATCTTCACATTCTTTTTCCTTTCGACAAGCTGCCGCCCTATCTTTTTCTCGAACATCGACTGAATAAGCTCTGCTGTTTCCTGGATAGTAAATGAACTCCTGTTTATGGTTGAATCGAAGAGGTAGTCTATGTTCAGTGGATTTTTCTCGAGAAAGGCCTGGATAAGATTGAATCTTTTTTCATCCGTATTAACAACATACTCCTCAGCAGTCTCGATATCCATCTTCTTCTTTTTCATTACATTTTCAACGCGCCAGTAAAATGGAGCTATGATCCTTATGTGGAGGGCATCCTCTATCTCTTTAGCAATTGACACTCCTCCCCTGCCAACCAGTATGATATACCCCTCCTTGCACATTGAGAGAACAACATCCTTTATTGCTTTTTTAACTCTCAGATCGCTTACAAAGTTACCGGAAAAGGCCATTATCATTTCCGACAGGTTCGACAGTTCTATACCTTTATAATAATTCTCAACACGCTGTGTATCGGTATTCAGTTCCTTGGCTATGGCATAAATAATATCCTTGTCGGCCCATTTCCATTTCGTCGTTTCATACCTGCGATTAAGGTCATCGACCAATAATGAGGCAACCTGTCTGGCATCGCAGCCTGTCATTCTTGAAATTGTAATCACAGGACCATCGTCGGCAGGAGGCTTATTCAGGACAGACTCCCTGTACCGACCATCAAAATAATCAAAAAATTTCCCCATTGCATCTGTTTCTTTTCCCGGTCAGTTAATACTGATCATAGCATCGGTGGCTCATGATCGATTATATATGAAATACTTATCCCGCACCACAGGCGGATGAGATAACGTTTGGTTATGGAGTTCTACCCTGCAATTATCGACGATATAAATTACAAAAAAAAAATGAAACAGGAAAATTTTTTTCGGCCTCATTAATGTTCAGATATAAAAATGATATTTTTGTACAACCGGTACAGAGATGAATTTAAACATCATTGAAATAGAGAAGTTGTCTCAATATTAATTTTGAGCATATAACTGTTTTTATTGTATCTTTACTTCAAACAAACATTTTATCCCTTATAAATTAAACTACTTACTTATGATCGAAACCATTTTATCCAGACCTGAACTATTCTGGTTCATTATCGGTCTGGTCCTGTTTCTTCTTGAACTGGTTATTCCCGGTTTTTTTATTTTCTTCTTTGGACTTGGAGCCTGGGTCACTGCACTTGTTTGTCTTATTGGCAGTCCTGAATCCATAACCAATTTACAGATAATAATCTTCGCTGCCACATCAGTTCTTACACTCGTAGCCTTAAGAAGGATGATACAAAAAAAATTCTTCTACAGCAAGGATAATCTCTCTGAAGGAGTTGAAGATGAATTTACAGGAAAAGAAGCTTCAGCGTTAACCGCCTTTGGGCCGGGTATAAAAGGTAAGGTTGAATTCAAGGGTACAACCTGGAAAGCTGAATCCAAAGCGGAAATCAAAGAAGGACAAACAGTAATAATAATTAAGAAAGACAGTATTACATTAACAGTACAACCAAAAAATTCATAAACATGGAAGGATCAAGCACAACTTTTATTCTTGTAGGATTAATCTTCTTAGGTTTTATCCTTATTGCGTCAATGATTAAAATAGTTCCCCAGAGAACTGCTATAATCGTTGAGAGACTAGGGAAATACAGAGCAACCTTTTCAGCAGGCTTCCAGGTACTGATCCCTTTTATTGATAAAGTACGGTACAGACATACACTTAAGGAACAGGCTATTGATGTTCCCTCACAGGTTTGTATAACCCGTGACAATATTGCAGTTGAGGTTGATGGTATCCTCTACCTCCAGGTCCTTGATCCGCAAAAAGCTTCATATGGTATTGACAATTACAGGTTTGCTTCAATTCAGATTGCCCAGACAACGATGAGAAGTATAATAGGGAAACTGGAACTCGACAGAACTTTCGAAGAGCGAGAGACAATTAATGTATCCATCGTTGAGGCTGTTGACAAGGCTAGTGAGCCATGGGGAGTGAAGGTAACAAGGTATGAGGTTAAGAATATCATCCCTCCTCAGAGCATAAAGGATGCTATGGAGAAACAGATGAGGGCTGAGAGGGAAAAAAGAGCTATCATTGCTGAATCGGAAGGAGCAAAACAAGCCAGGATCAATGTAGCAGAGGGAGATAAGCAGGCTCTCATTAAAAATTCTGAGGGAGAGATGCAGAAACGTATTAATGAAGCTGCGGGCCGGGCATCAGAAATTGAACAGCTTGCCAATGCAACTGCAAACGGATTAAGGGCAATATCTCTGGCCATTTCAGAGGAAAACGGATTAAATGCCGTGAACCTCAGGATTGCAGAACAATATCTTACCGAATTCGGGAAACTGGCCAAGTCCAATAATACTATGATACTTCCATCTAACCTCGCCGATATAGGTACCGTTGTTGCTACTGCTACCTCAGTATTTAACGAGACAAAGGATAAGAAAAAGTAGGTTTGGTTTGACGGGGTTCCAGGGGTGGTAAAGGTTGTAGAGGCTATAGTTCAATAGCCCATACAACCTTTATTGCTTCTACAACCTATATAAGCTTATTACGTTTTTCTTTTTCATATTAGTTCATGCTCGGTCCTTCGTATTATTTCATTCTGCAAGTCCTCACCCAGGTCATTAAAGTAATCACTGTACCCGGCTACTCTCACAATCAGATCGCGATATAGTTCCGGATGTTTCTGGGCCTCCTTCAGAGTTGAGGCATTGACCACGTTGAACTGTACATGATGGCCGTCAAGACTGAAATAACTGCGTATCAATGCAGTGAGGGAGTGATAACTATCCTCGTCCTCAAAGAATGAAGGTGAGAATTTCTGATTGAGAAGGGTTCCTCCGGTACGAAGATGGTCGATCTTTGATGCGGATTTGATTACTGATGTAGGTCCCTGTTTATCAACTCCCTGGCTCGGTGAGATACCTTCAGATAAAGGTTTGTAAGCTTTTCTTCCATCTGGTGTAGCCCCGATCACACTACCAAAATAGACATGTGAGGTAGTCGGCAGCATATTGATACGGTGTACTCCGCCCCTTGAGGCTGGTCTCCCGTTTACTGCGTCATAAAACATCTCAAATACGGCAACTGCATGCTGATCAGCATAATCATCATCATTCCCGAACTTTGGAGTGTTGTAGATCATATCGTGCTGAACATGCTCAAGACCTGCAAAATCGACATCAAGGGCTGCTTTTAACTCCTCCCAGCAGTACCTCTTCTTATCGTAAATATTGTATCTGACCGATGTAAGCATATCAGTGACACTTCCAAGACCAACACCCTGGATATAAGAAGTGTTGTAACGGGCACCACCACTATTGTAATCCTTTCCATTTGAGATACAATCCTCAACAAGTAACGACAGAAAAGGTACCGGCAGCCAATGTCCAAAAGTCTTCTCGATAACATTATTACCTCTTATTTTAATATCGATAAGGAAGTTAAGCTGCATGTGGAACGCCTCCATAAGGTCATTAAAGTCTTTATAATCAGCCGCATACCCGCATTCCGGACCCACCTGCCTGCCTGTCCTGATGTCAAATCCATTATTCAATGTGAGCTCCAGAACCTTGGGAAGGTTGAAATAACCTGTGAGCCAGTATGCTTCCGTACCGAAAGCACCGGTCTCCACACATCCCGAGGCACCTCCGTTACGGGCATCAGTAATATTCTTTCCCTGGCGCAGCATCTCCTGGATGATGGCATCAGTATTAAAACATG
>CAYQBZ010000285.1:4130-4989 GCA_964415855.1 uncultured Rikenellaceae bacterium | reverse complement strand
CATTAATTTTTCTTCCTGTAAGTGATATGAACAGATCATCAAGCGTTTTGCGGTGGCACTCCATATGTTTTAAAGAGATATTCCTGGATCGCAGGTATTCCATAAAAACCGGAAGTTGTGATTCAAAGCTTGTTAAGGTTACAACTCCTTTTTCCTTTGTCTCACCTGGTAAGATGGTAAAAGGCAGATCAGTTGAATTCAGGGTATTAAAGTCATTATCACTTTCCATAGTGAATTCAACTACTTTCTCAGATCCGTCTTCAACAAGAAGCTGTTCCAGAGTACCTTCCTTCAATATTATGCCATTGTCGATTATTATTATGTAGTCGCAGAGGTTCTCAGCTTCCTCCATGTAATGAGTGGTAAGGATCATTGTTGTCTCATCCTTTTCCTTTAGTTTCCTCAAAATGTCCCAGATTTCCCGGCGGGCATTAGGATCGAGTCCGGTTGTCGGTTCATCCAGAAGGAGAATAGTGGGATCGTTAATCAGTGCAATACCTATTGCCAATCGTTGCCTCTGGCCTCCTGAAAGGTTAACGACAAATGACTTTCTTTTTTCTTCGAGTCCGGTAAGATCAATGATCTCGTTTACCCGTTCCCTGCCAAGGTTGAAAAATCCGGCAAAGAGATGAAATGTTTCTGAGACCCTGAGCTTATCGATGAACCTTGTCTCCTGCAGTGAAAGTCCAATTAACCTGTGAAGCTCATCTTCGTTTCCCTTCCACTTTTTCCCTGCAATAGTGATCTCCCCCTTATCAGGTTTCTGAATTCCTTCTATCATTTCAACAAGCGTTGTCTTCCCTGCCCCGTTCGGACCAAGCAGGGCAACGAACTGCCCTTTTGGGATCTTCAGGTCAAT
>CAYQBZ010000285.1:0-4120 GCA_964415855.1 uncultured Rikenellaceae bacterium | reverse complement strand
AGCCTGGACCGTTTTAAATGATTTCCAGACATTTTTTACCTCGATAACCGCATCGTTGATCATATATAAACAAACAGTGCCGTAATTTAATTTTTTTTTATTTAGGAATGGCAGATGAACATTTTTTCCTTTAAATTGATATTACTTTTTATTCAACAATCAATATTTGATGTAACTTTGGGGCATAGAAATAATGGTTTTTACAGGTTAATACTGGGAATAATGAAAACAGCAAAAACTACTGCAGCGGGCAAGCCTAAAACGACATCTGCCTCAACAAAAGCAACAAAGAGCAAGAGCGTATCTGCAACAAGGAAGGGCCTAACTGAAGACGATATCCGTGCTAAAGCAAAAGAGATTTATAATGAGAGAATAGCAAAGGGCGAGCACGGTACTGCCGAGGGAGACTGGCATAAGGCTGAAGCAATCTTAGCAGGCAAAAAGAAATAACAGGTTTCCCGGGCAGACAGGTATCTCTGTCCGGCAAAGCTATTTATTCATAATAGCCTATCGCCGGTGCTAACAGGCCCGGGAACGATATGTCTATGTAGATCAATATTGTCATTAAAACCAGGTCTCCACAAGTACCTTCCTGTCGTGCTGAAACTCACTTACCCTGTAAAATACGGAAGAGTCATTTTCAATCTGATAGATCCAGTAACCCGTTACACCGCCAGGTGAATAAAAATATCTTTTCAGATAAAGGTTATCTCCCTCTTCAAAATCACAACTTCTGCCATAAGCAGATATTTTACCATATAACTTTTCCATTGATGTCTTGATCCATATTATATTCGGACCGCTATAATTTTCAGGGCCCGTATGCCGGTAATCCAGGAAATTACCAACAAATTTCCTTACTATTAAAAGCTCATCTTCTTCTGTTCCTATGATCTTCTCCGGCGGTGAGATTTCTGTTTGCTGCGAAGGCACTTTAAGCAATTGCATGATTACCATACCTGTAAAGCCTGCCGGATCTCCTGTATCAGTTTCAGTTTTTAAGAAATAGGAGTCTGCATCCCAATCGATTGAACGAAAGTCACCATTATTACTTTTTCCTTTCCCAATCTCAAGAGTGATAATGCCTGACGGGTCGGTTTTCGCCTCATGAATTTCACTGTATACTATTGTACCTGTGGGCCTATTTTTCAGAATACTGATCCGTACCAATACTTCACCCGATACCACCACATCACCTTTGTCGTTAAGCACTACTGCCTGATATTCAAGTGACTCAGGCTTCTGGCTTATACCTTGCAGGCTGACAGCAAGTAGTAGCGATAAAAGTATAATTTCCTTCATCACTAGCAATTTAGACAATTTTTCATAAAGAAATAAGTGATGAAAGAGAAATGAAGCCAATTCTCATTTATTCCATTAGCAGACTAATAACATCGTTTGTTAAAGCTAAGTTATCTGGCTGTAACCTGAAGAAAGCTGAAGAAAATCAGGAAGGACTTATTTTTTTTGCAGCGGCTTTGAGATATTTTTACCTTCTAATGTCAATGTCAGACTCAGGGCATTATGCTGTCAGCTTGCTGACTTTTTTTGAATAAAAGAATGTCAGTCCGTTCATGGTTGTCATATCAATTACTTTAAAACCATTTTTCGCCAAGAGATGTGTAATATCTTTTCTACTCAGATAAGTGTCTGTCTTCAGGTCAAGTAAATTATTGATTTTATATGATAAGCCAGAGAGGAATCTATACCACTTAACTGTCTCATATTCAGTAAAACATCCTATGAAGTTGACTTCAGGAGCTAAGATCTGATAGACTGAATATAAAAATGTATCCAGGTCATTTACCAGGTTAAGTCTTTTAAGATTGAGTACTGTTTGTACACCCTGGAGCTCACTCTCATCATAAAAGTAATGGTTATTAGGTGATAATATCAATAAACCGCGATCATTAAACAGGTTCTGTCTTTTCAGGTACCGGAAGAAATTTTTACCTCCCTCGGGTGTAAGGGAAAAATTATCAGGGCTAAAATTTGGTCTTATATCGGATATCAGTTCCCCCGTATTGTCGGCCTTCAGGTATTCATTGTTGTTTGACTTACCGGTTTCAGTGTTTGTTATATTTTTCATAGGTTAAATTTATTCTTCAGTCATCCAGGTGCTTTGGCTTCGGTTATACCTGAAATGTCTTTACTTATACTAATAAGTCATAGTAATTATTTGACTAATAACAAAATTCTCACAGGAATTGTTTATGGATGCCGGTACTTTTTTTTGTTTCATTTAGGTTTTTAGTTCCGGACATGTCACTGAAAACCGTAAGGGAAGCAACGAAAAGCCCGGATTTAAGAAGCTGGCTTACGGGTATCAACTAATGGAGGTCTGTTTGGGGACTCAGGATCAAATAATAATAAAAATTTACTGATGTTCCTGATTATCTGATGTATGCAAAGAATGTGTCCATATTGAGTATACCAAGATAGATCAATCCCTGAAGAGGAAATCTTGCTATTCGCACAATGCCGAAAAACATATAATACCTTAAAGGATATTTTAAGAGACTCACAGCCATTATTACCATTGAAAAGGGGGAAAATGGAAAAAGTGCGGCAATTATTATGAAAGCTCCTCCCCACTTTCTCACCAATACTATATATTTGTCGAGGACTCTTTCAGAATGCGCCTTTATTGATGGTCTCTTCGAAAACCAGTATCCGATAAAGAATGAAATTATCCCTCCGGTGTATGAAAGAATGCCAAGAATTGTCAGGATCAGGAACGGGTCATTGAATTTTGCTGACCAGATGACAAAAAGATCAGGCGGGATCATTCCCAGAAAACTTTCAGAAATGAAGAACACCAATATGATAAACGCGTTTGAGTGATTCTCAAAAAGATAGTTGAATACCCGGTTGAAATCAATGAAATGCCTGGCTACCAGGACAACAGGTACAATAATCAGGATATATACAAGGATTATTTTAAATGTCGCCCACCACATATAGGTGTAAACACCTTTATTCTTATTACGTCTGTGGTGTCTTTTAAGGTAAATCCCTAATTCTCTTAAATTTGATATTTTCTTTGCCATCCTGCTTCTTTTAACACATTTCTGGTACCTCCTGCATCCGGGATTCCTGCCCTGGAATAATGTCATGAATAATTATGCATGATTCAAGGCTCGTTTAAGAATAACGTGGAAGTAATACTAAAGTATCGGTTTATAACCGACAAATATCAGGTATTGTTGCCTGATACGTAAGAAGTAGATATTAAGCCTGGCATTGATTATGTAGAAAATCCTGTATGCCAGATGCCTGAAAAAACTCTCCCTTTTTATTTTGGGCATCCAGTTGTGGTAAATACTCCATCCTTTTCTTACATGATACGATATATCCTCGATATGCTTTAACTCAAGTTCAGATTTATAAAATTCCTCATCATAGCGATGCCTGTTCCAGAAGTGATGTCCCATGGGCCTACCCCATAGTTTCATAAGCCCTTCTCTCTTTTCACGGGTGGATAATATGTCTGCTATAAGGAACTGACCTCCGGGCTTAAGTACCCTAGTTACTTCCTTAATAAATGCTGATTTGTCAGGATAATGAAAAGCGCTCTCTATATTTAACAGCACATCCACTGATTCGGATGGGATCTGCTTCAGGTCCTGTGCATCATCTATCAGGAAATGAGCATTCTCTATCCTGGTCCTTTCTTTCTCGCTGTTCGCAATTTCAATATTCCCTTTGTTAAGATCTATCCCTATTATTCTCGATGGATTATAATTTGCACAGATGTAAAGAGCCTGGACACCGTTTCCGCATCCTATTTCGAGTACCTCCTTATCCTGAAGAGGTTTAAGTAATGAAATACAGTAATCTGTAAGGTTTTTCTGGGCCTGGATGAAACTGTCGGTCTCATTTACAAAAAGCGGATAATGAAGCATGGTATGCTCGTTATTCAGTCTTTTAAGAGCCTGGTTCATTGACTCATAGTACTGCCTGTGTGTAAATCCTGTGCCTGATAATTTCACAATTTTTCGCAGTATGTTCATGTTGTCGGGATTGTATTAAACCAGGGAGGGATAATTTTAAATGTATTTATTATTCATTGCTTAACCATCCTTTTACATCATCCTGGGAGGGATTATGCAATCCCATT
>CAYQBZ010000284.1:0-4992 GCA_964415855.1 uncultured Rikenellaceae bacterium | reverse complement strand
TAAGGAACAAAGCTCATACAGCAGGGTGAACGGGCTGGATGCAGTTACACTTACCCTTGTTAATGACAACCAGGCGAACCTTATTGATCTTTCACACGACGCCACCGGGCTTGTTGATGAGCTTAATGAGAAACTGGAGTCTTCAGGTGTCGAGATTGTTGTCCAGAACAACACTGCTGAGATAATGGAGAATAATATCAACCAGATAATACACCTGGCAATTACCGGCGGATTGCTGGCTGTACTGATCCTCTGGTTCTTCCTCAGGAATATAAGACTTGTAATTATAATAGCGATCTCTATTCCTGTATCCGTATATGCCGCATTTAACTTCTTCTATGCATTTGATGTAACTATTAACAGCCTTACCCTTGTGGGAATGGCCCTGGCCATAGGTATGCTTGTCGATAATTCAGTAGTTGTGCTGGAGAATATATACAGACTGGCAGGGCAGGGTAAAGATCCTGAAATAGCTGTCAAGCAGGGAGCGTCAGAAGTGTGGCGATCGATATTTGCTGCAACCCTAACAACAATTATTGTGTTCCTGCCATTCATCTTCTCATCAAATTTCATGATAAAAATCATCGGGAAGAATATCGGCGTATCAATTATCTCTACCCTGCTGATATCACTTTCAGTTGCGTTGCTTCTCATACCGATGACGACTTATTATATCCTTTCAAATTCAGCATATAGTAATTCAGAAATATTTAAAAAACTCTCTATCCATAACAGGCTTATCCAGGCATATCATCTTGTACTGAAAGCGAGCATGAGAAAGCCAGCGTCAACTATCATAGGAACGCTTGTTGTCTTTTTTGCAGCACTCCTTATCAGTCTGACCCTGAGCATCAGTTCTACACAGGAGGTGGAAACTCCAAATTTCAGACTTTCAGTTACCATGCCTTCGGGCTCAACCCTCGAAAAAACTGATGCTGTGGTCACTGAGATTGAATCAAGACTTGAATCAATCCCCGAGAAAGAAGATATCATCAGCAGGATTGAGGAGGATCAGGCAACTGTGACAATTAATCTGTCGGAGGACTGGGACAAGACAAGTGAACGATCCCTCCCGGAAATAAAGAACGATATTTCCGAAAAGATTAAGAATATAACATCGGCTGAGGTAAGCATGGATGAACTCTCTACAAGCGGTGGATTTACAAGTGGCGGCGGAGGGGGACAATCATATAATCCGGGATCAGATTTCATGACCCTTCTGGGTATCGGATCAACCAGGGAAAGCATTATAATAAAAGGTCAGAATTTCCAACAGATGAAAAACCTTGCAGATGATATTAAAGCTTATATTGACGATCTTTCTTCAATAAACAGCTCTAATGTCAACGTACAGGATAACAGGCCCGAGGTCCATCTTCTTTTCGATATGGACTACATTAGCAGGAACAACTTCACATTAACCAACCTTTCATCTTCGTTGTCGACATTTGGCAGGGAATATTCCTCAGGCGCCACTTTTAAACAGGGAACGGAAACATATGACATCATCATAAAATATGCTGACGAGAATGGAGATGTTGAAGAGACCCCTGACAAAACAATAGATGACCTTAAAAGCCTGGAAATAAATAACAACAGTGGAGCCACCATGGAAATGGAGGAACTCTCAAGGATTGTTTTCTCTTCGGGGATGGGTAATATACACAGGGAAAACCAGGAAAAGAGGATCACAGTTACCTATAACTTCAATGAAGAGGTAAGAAATTCCAAAGATCTTCTTGAAGGTGCCAGGTTAGACATTGAATCAATAGTGGCAGGTCTGAATATTCCCCCTGGAGTAGCTGTTGAGGTGATCCACGAAGAGAATCAGCTTACCGATTTCTATTACCTGATAGGAGTAGCTTTCCTTCTTATTTATATGATCCTGGCTGCTGTGTTTGAATCCCTGGCCACTCCGGTGGTCCTGATGTTCAGCATACCGCTCGCAGCTCTCGGATCTCTTATTGCACTTATCCTGACCGGGAACTCCCTCATGAATGCAAATACTCTTACCGGTTTCCTTATACTGCTGGGAGTGGTCGTTAATAACGGAATAATACTCATTGATTACA
Source organism: uncultured Rikenellaceae bacterium (assembly GCA_964415855.1). Lineage (GTDB taxonomy): Bacteria > Bacteroidota > Bacteroidia > Bacteroidales > VadinHA17 > LD21. The sequence goes on along the minus strand of CAYQBZ010000284.1, from coordinate 2,920 downwards.
CAAATATATTAAGGAAGAGAGGTAACAGGATCCAGCGGGCGCTAATGACAGCCGGCGTTGCCAGGCTAAGGCCTGTAATGATCACGGCTGCAACAACAATAGTGGCAATGTTTCCCCTGGCCATGGGTCAGGCTGAGTACGTATCTGCCATTGGTGCAGCTTTTGCAATAACAGTTATCGGAGGATTGGCTCTCAGTACCCTTCTCACTCTGATCTTTATCCCGACATTCTACACCGGGCTGGAGACGGCATTGAAGTGGTTTTATTCCCTAAACTGGAAGAACAAGCTTATTCAGATCATCCTGTTTGTCATTTTGATTTTTCTGATCTACAATAATATTGATAAATTCATATGGAAGCTTATTACGACCATCCTGGCCATTATTATAATACCTGCCGGAACATGGTTCGTGATGAACAGCCTGCGTAAGGCAAGGGAGACAGTTATTGCACCCGATGAAGATATCCATATTTATGTACAGAGCCTGGTAAAAATATATGAGAGGGAAAATCGCTGGGTGAGGGAGTGGAAAGCCGGTGCCCTTATCCGTAAGCGACTGGGTCTCGAAAAGGAATACACCTCACTGAAGGACCTGAACCATATTATGTGGCAGGCACCTTTGCTGGCTTTTATCATTTATTTTACCTATTTCTACCTCGATAAAGGATTCTGGATCTTTCTCTTCAGCATTGGTAGCTGGTTCTTCCTGTCCGCTGTCTGGTCCGCCATCAGCTTACTGATTAACAATATCACAAAAAACGGAAAACGAAAATGGCTGAAAAAGATTTCAAATATCTGCGATGTTGCCGTTTACTGGATAATTCCCTTTCTCAACCTTGTATGGTTCCAGCTCAGGTGGGACAACATTGTTGTGGTTTTTATGCTGGGCTTCCTGTGGTTTACGGGACTCTTTATTTATAGGACAGGACAGAAGCTCACCAGGGAAAATATCGATATCTATCGCCTTGAAGGCAGGTTTAAGGGTCTGCGAAAAACACTCTATAGATTTGTAGCAGCAGTTCCTCTGATAGGAAGAAAGAAGAAACCATTCAAAGCGCTGAGCTGCGTATCGCTTAACATAGGTAACGGAATGTTTGGATTGCTGGGACCAAACGGTGCGGGAAAGACTACTCTCATGAGGATAATATGCGGTATCCTTGAACAGAGCTACGGTAAGGTATGGGTCAACGGACTCGATACCCAGAAAATGAGAGAAGAGCTGCAGGGCCTTATAGGATACCTCCCGCAGGAATTTGGAAGCTATGAGAATATGACTGCAAATGAATATCTGCATTACCAGGCCATGCTCAAAAATATTATTGATGTTAAAACCAGAAATGAAAGAGTGGACTATGTCCTGAAAGCAGTGCATATGGAAGACAGGCGTCACGAAAAGATCGGCTCATATTCCGGCGGTATGAAACAGAGAATGGGGATTGCCCAGATACTGCTGCACCTGCCACGAATTCTTGTGGTTGATGAGCCTACTGCCGGGCTGGATCCGAGGGAACGGATCAGGTTCCGTAACCTGCTTGTTGATCTGAGCCGTGAAAGGGTGGTGATCTTCTCAACTCACATTATTGAAGATATCTCAAGTTCATGCAACCAGGTAGCCGTGCTCAACAAAGGTAAACTCCGATACCTGGGAAAACCTATTGATATGACTAAAGAAGCGGAAGGTCATGTATGGCAGTTTAATATACCCTCTAAAGATTTCGGGAGCTTTGTCGACAAGCACCTTGTGGTTCACCATATGTCGGAAGGGGAAAACATCAGGGTGAGGGTGATCTCAGAGTTTTCACCCTGGGACGGAGCTATAAGTGCAAGCCCTAATCTTGAAGATGCTTACCTTTGGCTCCTGAGGAGAAAAAATGGTTCTGTGCAGTAAAAAAACATACAGATGAAACTGAAAAACGTCTATAATATTTTCAACCTGATATTTAAAATGATCATTTATAATCTCAGGATAATCTTTGCCAACAGATTTATCTGGTTCCTGGCAGGTTCTGTATTGTTCTACCTCGGATTATCAGTTATTTATGTCTTTTCCACCAATATTTCCAGGATGAGCGATCTATATGGCGTGTTCTTGTTTTCCGGTATCTTGCTGGTATTCTATCCCTCGGTTTTCGGTATCCAGAATGACCAGGATGCTAGAACAATAGAAATATTATTCGGAATCCCAAACTACAGATATAAAGTGTGGCTGGTCAGGATCATCCTGATCTTTGTAATTGCTTTTCTCATTATGCTGGTATTCACCTTTACGTCATCCGTACTGATCGTGAAATTCCGTTTCGTCAGTATGTCGGCCCAGGTGATGGTTCCGGTCCTTTTTCTTGGAATTATGGCCTTTATGTTATCAACTGTAGTGCGCAATGGTAACGGGACAGCTGTTATTATGATCATCTTCGGTCTCTTCTTCATGATTCTAAGCGATTCTCTTACAAGGAGCCAGTGGAACGTTTTCCTTAATCCTTACGACCCACCGTATGAGCTAAATGAAACAACATGGGCAATTGTAACTCTTAAGAACCGTATCATACTCATTACCGGGGCGATCGTTTTCCTGTTGTCTGCTCTTCTTAACCTGCAGAAAAGGGAAAAGTTCATGTAAACGGGGTTACTGTATTACATGGTGACGGTGCGATAGTATGGCAATACCATAGATGCCGTTACACCAATCCATCTTCCTGCCTTTGGGCCTTTTCTATTCAAAAGGCTGTTCCTTGCTGAAATCGGGCCTGTAATTCCTGAAACTATCTATTTCCTGTACCCATCCGTTCCTGAATCCCAGTAATTCCATCTCCTTAACTACATCGTCATATTCCTCCGCGTAAAGGGTTCGGTTCAGCAACCGGTGCTCTTTTACGTAGATAGTGGGATGATATTGTGACATCAGCGAGAGATGAATACCCG
>CAYQBZ010000283.1:0-4999 GCA_964415855.1 uncultured Rikenellaceae bacterium | reverse complement strand
AGGCCTGTCAAAGGCTACAAAGATTGCCGTTTTGAATGCAAATTATCTCGCAGCTGCCCTTAAGAAATGGTATAAGACACTATATACCGGATTGAATGGTTTTGTTGCTCATGAGATGATCCTCGATTGCAGGAATTTCAGAGAGGAAGCCGGTATCACAGAAGCTGATATTGCAAAACGACTGATGGATTACGGATTTCACGCCCCGACACTCTCTTTCCCGGTGCACGGCACCCTTATGGTTGAACCCACAGAATCGGAATCTCTTGTTGAACTGGACAGGTTTGTAAGAGCAATGAAATCGATATGGGACGAGATACAGGAGGTTAAAGATGGCAGAGCAGACAGAACCGATAATGTGCTTCATAACGCACCACATACGGCAGGTGTTGTTACAGCAAATAATTGGGACCATAGCTATGACAGACAGAAAGCAGCTTTCCCAATGCCCGGACTGGTTGAAAACAAATTCTGGCCAGCGACCGGACGACTGGATGATGGTTACGGCGACAGGAATCTCATATGCAGCTGCGATCCAGTTGAATCGTACAGGATTAGCATGGAAAAAAAATAATTCATCAGAATTTATTAACTTTATCACCTGTTAGACCAACCTGTTTTGCGAGATGAGGAATACTTCCTGGAACGATTTGCTGGCACTTATTGAGGGGAAAGAACTTTCTTATAACCCTGTGGGTTTTATTATCGACAGTCCCTGGATACCAACATGGTATGGGATCTCAAATATCGATTTCTACTCATCTGATGACCTTTGGCTGAAGTCGAATCTGAAAGCTGTCAACTTATTTCCCGATGTCTGGTTCATGCCAGGTTTCTGGTCGGAGTACGGGATGTGTACAGAGCCGTCCGCATTCGGCTCGAGGATGGTCTTTCTTGATAAAAGCCTGCCGCATGCTGAAAAAGTAGTTGCCGGGATTGAGGCGGCTGATTCCCTTCCACAGCCAAATGTTAAGACTGACGGTTTATTACCTTTTATGATAAGCCGTTTGAGGAACAACCAGGAAGCGATAATAAACGCCGAACACCAGATCAGGTTTGCCGTGGCGAGGGGACCGCTTAACATAGCGAGCTTTCTTATGGGTACCACCGAGTTTATGATGGCAATAGCAATGGATCCGGATGGTACCCACAGGTTACTTGCAAAAATAACCTCTTTTATCTGTGACTGGCTGTCCTGGCAGAAGGAGTGTTTCCCATCCATTGACGGTGTGCTGATACTCGATGACATAATTGGTTTTGTCGGGGAGGTCGAGTTTAATGAGTTTGTGATCCCTTACCTCAGGAAAATATTCGAATGCACAGGAGCAAAGGTCAGATTCCTTCATAATGATGCTGACGGGCTTATTACTGCGGCCAAACTGAAGGAAATGGGCATCAATATGTTTAATTTCTCCTTCCAGCATTCATTTGGTGAAGTAAGAAAGCTGGCGGGCCCTGAAGTTGTCCTCGTAGGTAACATCCCTCCCCGGGATGTCCTGGCTGATGGTACTCCTGATCAGGTTGCGGAGGCTGTGAACAAGGCTTTCGGAGAGACGGATGATCAAAGCAGGATTATCTGGTCAGCCGGAGGCGGTATGCCATTCGGTGTCAGCAATGAAAATATAAATGCATTCATTGAAGCAGTAAAAAAACGGTCTTAATAACATAAATATACATCCAATGAAAAAAATTCTTTATTTCATTCTCCCGGTTGCACTGGTTCTGTCTTCATGTGGATCAGGACAGCAATCCGACAAATCAGATGCTATGGAAAACAAAGCTAAGGTTCAGTTGATCACCGTTGATCCGGGTCATTTTCATGCTGCCCTGGTTCAGAAGACCATGTACGACCAGGTATCGCCAGATGTGCATGTGTACGCACCGGAAGGACCTGATTATCTGCAACATCTGAATCTTATCAATTCTTATAATACCAGGCCCGTTGATCCTACATCGTGGAATGAGATCGTCTATACCGGTCCCGATTTCTTTGAGAAGATGCTTGCCGATAAAGCCGGAAATGTTGTTGTGCTGGCCGGTAATAACAGGAAAAAGGCAGAATACATATCCAGATCAATAAACGCAGGGCTGAATGTGCTTGCCGATAAACCGATGATAATTAACGCCGGTGATTTTCCTGTCCTTGAAGCTGCTTTTGCTACTGCCAGGGAAAAGGGAACTCTTTTATATGACATAATGACGGAGAGATATGAAGTGACAACCATCCTGCAGAAGCTGCTTTCCCATAAGCAGGATATCTTTGGTACACTTGTTGCCGGAACAAGGGAGGAACCCGCCGTTACAAAGGAAAGTGTACATCATTTTTCGAAGATCGTATCCGGATCGCCGCTGATAAGACCTGCATGGTTCTTTGATGTTGAGCAGCAGGGCGAAGGTATCGTTGATGTGACAACACACCTTGTTGACCTGATCCAGTGGGAATGCTTCCCGGAACAGATACTTAATCCTTCCGATGTGAATCTGCTCTCTGCCAGAAGATGGCCTACTCTGATCTCGCAGGAGGAATTTAATGGTGTGACCGGACTCGATGGATTCCCTGATTATCTTCAGAAAGATATAAAGGACGGGAAGCTTAATGTCTTCGCCAACGGAGAGATAGTATACCAGCTGAAAGGGATCTGTGCCAAAGTATCTGTTGAATGGAGATACCAGGCTCCTCCCGGTGGCGGCGACACTCATTATTCGGTTATGAGGGGAACGCAATGCAACCTCGTGATCAAACAGGGAGCCGCGGAGAACTTCCTGCCGACACTGTATGTCGAAAATGTAAAAGGGATCAGTATGAACGATTTCAGCGCAAGGCTGAAGGAGTCGCTGGGGACCATGCCATTCGACAGTCTTACTGTGGATGCAGTTGACAATAATACCCTGAGGATTAATGTACCGGACAAATACAGGGTTGGACATGAGGCGCATTTCGGCCAGGTGACCGCCCGGTTCCTGCAGTATATGAATGACGGTAAGCTGCCGGACTGGGAAGAGTCCGGGATGATTACCAAGTACTACACCACAACAGGTGCCCTTAAACTGGCAAAAGCCAGTAAATAATTCCGGAGGAGAATGGCAGAAAGAGCTATATGTCCATCTGTTCATTGAGCCTTGCTCCATTGTGCCCTTGCACCGTTCTTAAAACAGATCCTCCACCACCATAGAGTAGAGATCTTCTGCCGGTATACCTGCTGCCGCTGCCTGCTTAGGGACGAGGCTCTCGGCGGTCATTCCGGGAACGGTGTTGATCTCAAGAAAATAAGGTTGCTGGCCGATTATTATGAAGTCAACCCTCACTATACCCCTGCAGCCCAGGAGGTCGTAAATCAGGGAACTTAAGCGTTGTATCTCATTGGTAACGGGAAGAGGCAAGTCAGCCGGAGTGACCTCATCTGACTTGCCCGGAGTGTATTTGGCTTCGAAGTCGAAAAACTCATTTTTACTGATGATCTCGGTGACCGGAAGCACAATGGACCTCTTTCTGGCTTTTACGACACCGCACGCAACTTCCTTTCCGTCCATAAATGCTTCGATGAGCACCTCATTACTCTCTTTGAATGCCGTTGTGATAGCAGATAATAATTCCTCTTTCTTCTTGACCTTTGTAACTCCAAAGCTCGAACCGCTGTCGTTGGGCTTAACAAAGCAGGGCAGACCGGTTTTCCTTATGATACTGACAGGATCTAGCGTATCCCCATCTCTTATCATAACAGATTCCGCCATCGGAATACTGAACTCTTTCAGGAAAAGCTTACAAGCCTGCTTGTTGAAAGTAAGAGATGAGCAAAAGGCACTGCAGCTGGTGTAGGGTATTTCCATCATGTCAAAATATCCCTGGAGAAGTCCGTTTTCTCCTGGTGTGCCATGTATTGCAATAAAGGCAGCATCAAATCTTATTTTGTATTCATCAGTTTTCAGGGTGAAATCATTCTTGTCAATATTATGATAGCGTCCTTTCTGGTCCTCCCAGTACCAGTTCGTCCCATGTATCATAATAATGTATACCACATATCTCGAAGAAAGAGCTTTCCCGACTTCGGAAGCACTCTTTACGGAGATATCAAATTCAGAGGAATCACCTCCGGCAACAATTGCTATGGTTCTCATTTCAGAAGATGTTTGATACAAATTTAATTATTTTAAGCTTGGATATCGCTTAAATTCTTTAATAGTGGTCCATAGGCGGAGCGCCGGCCGGATATGCAGGTTGTACCAGGAAACTCATTGTGGTATCCGTTGTCACCTTTGCTAAAACAGAACTTATGTTATTTTAGATAGCTTAAAAAGTTCATATGTATTACCTTTGTGAAAAATTTAAAAAATACCGGATATGAAAAAAGGATGCTTGATTTCGATAATTATAGCAGTATTTCTGGCTCTTATCGTCCTGGCAGTTGTGATGTGGGGAACCAGGGTATATAACACTATGGTAACAATGCAGGAATCGGTTACAGGCCAGTGGGGTAATGTGGAAACACAGTACCAGCGCAGGTCAGACCTGATACCTAATTTTGTAAACACAGTCAGGGGAGCGGCAAATTTTGAGCAGACAACTCTCACACAGGTTATTGAGGCCAGGGCACGGGCCACATCGGTAACGATCGATCCGGCCAATATGACTGCGGAGAATATGCAGCAGTTCCAGCAGGCACAGGGACAATTATCATCTGCTCTTGCCCGTCTTATGGTTGTCGTGGAAAAATATCCTGAACTGCGGGCAACCCAGAATTTCAGGGATCTGCAGGTAGAGCTCGAAGGAACAGAGAACAGGATTGCAACGGAAAGGAGAAAGTTCAATGAAGTAGCTTTGTCTTACAACACTTATATCAGGAGATTCCCTCAAAACTTCCTTGCGGGTATGTTTTCCTTCCAGGTAAAGCCCTACTTTGAGGCGGAAGAAGGAGCGGAAAAGGCTCCTGAAGTTTCGTTTTAACAGTTACATAATATTAAATGAAAGCTTCGACATTCTTTACTAAGGAACAGCAGGGCA
>CAYQBZ010000282.1:0-5000 GCA_964415855.1 uncultured Rikenellaceae bacterium | reverse complement strand
AGCCTGGCCGTGGATCAGACAATGCAAGCAGCCTTCTATTCGGATTTAAGGCAGGTGCTACTTATACAAGCATATCTGACTTGTCAAAAGTACTGGTAAGTGAATCGTATTACACAGGCTATACCTTTGAAAACAGCAGTGTATGGGGATTTACGGGTGGCATCTTTCTGAATTATAAATTTGAGGAATCAATATCAGCTATCTACTCGGAATTGTCCTATTCGAGATTGGGAAATAAGCTTCATTACAGTGATATCAATGATCTTAATTATGATTTTATAGTCAAATACGATTATTTCAATATAGAGTTATGGTACAAAGCATACCTGTATAATGCATTTTACCTTGGAGCAGGACCACGGATAGGCTTTAACCTGTCACCGGGGGGACTGTACTACACTTCGAACGGGGAAGACCTTTACGGACCTGATATTCGTATTCAGCAGCAAATGAGAGATGTTCTGAAAGGAAGGACAAATTTCTGCCTGGGAGTTGGAACAGGGTTTGAATTTTCATTTGGTTTGTCCATCGATGCACGCTTTTACTATGGCTTAAGCGATGTAATGGAAACTGAAGTTAATAACTTTCATTTTATTGAAAACAAGAACTACAGTCTTATACTTCAGGTGACTCTTGGATATGCTATACCATACGAATTATAATCATTCCCTGTCCTGAACAGCTTAATAAGAGTGAATGCCGACACTCTACATCTTGGATATGAAGCATTTATTATTTCTCATCTTATTACTATCTTATATTCCGGTATCCGGTCAAAACAGCTCTCCCGGCGGTGTAAAGGGTGCTGTTGTATGGGAAGTTACAGAAGTAATGAAGAATGGCCAGGCTGAATGGAGATCCAGATTAAATGACCTCCAGGATTCATTACTGACAGCCAAAGGCAATATTCAGACGATAAACAATAATCCTGCACTTTTATTCACATCCTCTGCCAATAGGACAAACAGCACACTTAACCTTGGCAAATTAGAATCCTTCAGTCTGTTTACTGTTTGCCAGGCTCATGATACTCTTAAGGAAAGAGTCATTATCAGCCTGGAGAACGACTCTGCTGCAGAAATGGTATTAACGGACCGGAGGATGGCTGCACTGGACGTTTATCGCTATGCCAACTACACCTCAGGTATCGATCTGTATCCTAAAATATATTCCTATACCCAGAATAAATCCATCGGCAATGACGCCGCACCTCGCATGCTTCTGTTTGGAAGCCCTCCCGGGAACCAGCGCTTGCCGGTCGCAGTCTACAATGGCCTTATACCGGAAGTAGTACTTTTCAACAGGTTCATATCGCCGGTAGAGCGCAGGAAAGTGGAGAGCTACCTTGCACTAAAATATGGAATATCGCTTAACCAGGAGATACCGGCGTCATATCTTAACAGCAGGGGTGAAGTCATCTGGGATTCAGAGTTAAATGAAGCTTTTAATAAGAATATTGCTGGAATAGGAAGGGATGACCTGTCGGGTCTTAACCAGAGGATCTCTGAAAGCACACAATCTCCCGGAGTACTGAAAATTGGTGTCAGCGGGGAGCTAAAGGACAACTGCTTCCTTATCTGGAGCGATAATGGCAGACCGATGGAATTTTTTAAGGAAGCTGGAATAAGACAATTGCAGAGGGAGTGGAGAGTTACTACGTTTAATTATGACGCTGATTCACTGTATTTTGAAACTAATGAACTGTCATTAAGGGAAATTGATCCTTTGGAGGAAGGAGAGATCTACTGGCTGATGATAGATGAAAGCGGTACGGGAAAATATCCGTTCGGGAAAGTAAGGTTTCTTCCCAGCATACAACACAGCTCAACACCCGGATTTATAAGGTTCAGCCCGGTTGTTCCGGATACCGACCATTCGGGAAGTGATGTATTTACATTAGTTGCGGCACCTTCATTCTGTACAAGGTGTATTGTGCAGTCTCCGGCATGTTCTTCAGTGCGGTCCGGGTCTATAGAGACTGAAATAGCAGGAGGAGTGCCACCATTTATGATCTCTCTTAGCGGTCTTACGAATGAAACTTATAATGTATCGGCGCGTGAATCAGGAAGGTATCATCTTTTTACTGATGTAAGTCAGGGGGATTATATTCTTAAGGTCATTGATGCTGATAATAAGGTATATACGCAGGAAATATGGATTTCCAATACTCATCCGTGGACAACCACGATAAACCCGTATTACAAGCTAATAGAAGGCGAAACACTGGACCTGAATGCTTCCGAAGGTATGCCTGCTGCCGACTACTACTACTCATGGATTACACCTGAAGGATCTGTAATACACTCTGATGAAATATCGATAAACCGGCCCGGTAATTTCTTTTTATCAGTTACCGATGTTAATAACTGTAGTTCCACACTTGCAATCAGGGTAGACCAAACGGGAAAATCTGTGTTTAGAAAGGCTGAGCTTTTTCCAAATCCGATCAGTGGACGATTTCTGATTCGCTTAAGCCTTGAGCGCATAGCGGATGTAAATATTGTCATTTCAGATATGTCGGGTAACATTATAAAACAGTCTGCGCTGCGAAATGACAAATACTACCTGTATAATGATATCATCGCAACTCCAGGACTGTACCTTATCACTCTTGTTTCAGGAATTGAAAAGGAGACACTGAGATTGATCGTTCAGTAACAATATAATGACAAGTTGTTTTTATTCATACAGATCTGTATTATTAGCTGCTTTGGGAATTTGCCTTATCCTTATAAGTAGCTGCCGGGAATCTGTAGATAAATACAATACGGGGATTATTCCCCAGTCACAGGTATCAGGATATAACAGGGAGTCGCCGGTATTAAATTCATTTGAAATCGATATAAACAGAATTAATAATGAAACCGAAAAAGCTTCCGCTATAAATTATAGCATCGTTGTTCCGGGGCGGGTAATGAAATCGGCAGAATTTATTCCGGGCACACAGATAAGCCTTAGCCTTGAGGGTGTCTCATTAAGTGTCCCGGCTGGCAGCCTGGCCCATTCTGAAACATTATCGGTTACAGGATTACTGGCGGAGGATCTGCCCCTGGTGCCGGCTGAGATATCCAATGTCACGGGAAGCTATTACGCAGGTTACAGGTTCCTGCCACATGGTATGCTGTTCGATTCAGCAGTCCTGGTATCATTGAGTTATGATATAGGCTTAATACCTGAAGGGTATACCACCGAAGATATTTATACCTGGTATTTCGATGAAGGTGATAGCAGATGGAAGGTGCTGGAGAGGGATAGCATAAACCATGATATGGGTATTGTAGTATCACGCACCACGCATTTTACCGATATGATAAACGGGATAATCAAAATCCCGGAATCGCCTGAAACAGAAGGATTTGCTCCAACAACAATTAATGGAATAAAAGCAGCCGATCCCACAGAAGGGATCACACAGATTGAACCTCCCGTAGCAAATAACGAAGGTGACGCTGTATTGATGTACCCATTAAATTTGCCCGGGGGGCGTAATGGTATGCAGCCACAGCTGGGTCTTCAGTACAGCAGTGACGGAAGCAGCGGATGGATCGGTTTTGGATGGGGAATAAACATATCTTATGTTTCAGTGGACCTGACCTGGGGAGTTCCTCGCTATTTAGCAGATAAGGAATCGGAGACCTATTATTTTGAAGGTTCCCAGCTTACGCCAGTAGCCCACAGGGGCCAATATGCTGATCGTAGCTCTGAGAAGCGCTTCTATTCGAGGATAGAGGGGAGCTTTTCCAGAATAATCAGGCACGGTGATAATCCCGCAAATTACTGGTGGGAAGTTACTACAAAGGAGGGTATCAGAAGTTTTTACGGAGGCTCTCCGGAAACGGGTATCATAGCAACAGCCGTCTCAATGGATGCTGTTGGAAACATAGGGTACTGGGCACTGGTAAAAACAATCGATCCGCATTACAACTTCATCAGTTATACATACGATAAACCCGATGAATGCGGACAACAACTTTATATAAGGGAGATCACATATACCGGGTCCGGGATGGAGGAAGGACCCTACAAGGTCAAATTTATCAGGTATGATGAAGGAACAGCATATCAACGGAAGGATATAAGAATAAATGCACGTTACGGATTTATTCAGCGCGACAGGGAACTGTTACACCGAATAAATATAACCTTTAATGACGAGACAATTCGCAGCTACACTTTTAAATACAGGGACGGAGTATTCTTAAAAACATTACTGGAAAGTGTTACTGAGCTGAACGCCTCCGGGATAGAATTCTATACACACACCTTCAATTATTACAATGATATTAATGTGAATAATGAAAATATTCCTTATGCTGATGAGAAGCCGTGGCAATTACCGGATGATGATCTGAAAGGTCCCTACCTTAACCTCTTCCTGAATAACATTTCGGTTCTGGGGGGCTCAGGCAGTGCAGGCGGATCAGGAAGTGTGGCAGCTACGGTTGGCTTGCTCGACGGAAGACCAATGCTGAAAAGTATGACTGCCGGGGGAAGCGTATCCTACCAAAGTTCCAAAAGCGAGGGTTTCCTTACTTTGATAGACCTGAACGGGGACGGACTTCCTGATAAAGTGTATAAGAAAGACAACGCGATCTACTACCGGCCAAATCTGTTGTCGTATCCGAGCGAGGAAATGTTTGGGGATAAGAAGCTGGTAGCTGGTATTGGTGATTTCAGCGTTAGTAAAACGTCAGGATTTGGTGGGGGAGTCCAGGCATGCCCTCCTGCAAGCTTTGTAGGCTATGATAATGTCAGTACCAAAACCAAAACTTTGGTATATTTTGACGATTTCAACGCTGATGGTCTGATTGACCTGGTCGACAATGGAGTGGTATATTTTAATCACATAGATGAAAATGGTGATCCGGCTTTTATGACTTCAAGCGAATTAACACCAAATCCTTTATTTGCTAATAGTGAGATTGATATGACTATTCTGCCTGATCCTGCAGTTGAGCAGGCCCTGCTTGAAGCACAATTCCCTTTGCACGATGCGGTTA
>CAYQBZ010000281.1:2072-5026 GCA_964415855.1 uncultured Rikenellaceae bacterium | reverse complement strand
GTCAATTGCAATCAGAAACAGCGGAAATATGATCGTGGATGAGGCAAATAAGGCTTTTCCGGATAAATGCTTTGCTATATACCGGCTGAACAGGCTCCTTTCTATGTACAGCTTGAGCGCTACGGTGGTGAATTTCCTGATATCTGGGAGTAGGTTTGTGTTTGTGAAGTGTTATTCAAAATATCATGCTCCTCTTCAATAGTTATTTCAGCGGCTAGTAAAAGCTATTATTTATGACACTTTTGATCAATCACCTATAGCAGCAAAGCTCAGGTATTTTTGGAATATTGCTGTCCGAAATCAAGAACCATCTCTCTGCCAGGTTCCGGCCTGCAGATCCACAGGCAAAATTTCCTGTCCATTCTTATTTTTATATGCCCCTCTGCTATAAGTTCCATAGCTTCCTGTGAATTTTCAATAACTGTTGCAAGATCCCTTGCAAGAGCCGAACCCTTGATATTATTTGAAACTTTACCATCCGTATATTCCAGATTGAAAGAATAATTTTTCATGTTGCTGACTAACTTGAATTCATAGGAATTTAGCAGGATGTGGAGCAAATTATTATTGCAATTCTGCATCGTTCTTATTATTGCAGGTAAATATCTCTCCCACAATTCCAGGTACTTTGATTTATTGCTTTTAACCGTTTCCACCTGAGATGAATTTTTAGATTAGTATTCTTCTGAATATTCAATTTATTGATTTTTCTGAATGTTGATATTTTTATTTCGAGTTACTTCTGTTATATACCCTGCAACAATTATAATTATAACATTAATGATCTTTTCAAATCATATTAAGTAAAATAACCTGTTATCCTATCAGGAGTTTATGATAGGTTAAAACAGGTCCCCATTTTCGCTAATTAACATATTATAAACTAGTTACCCCCTGGTTTATTGGTGCTGGTTTTAACATGACATTCCTTACCCCAAATTATCAGAATATAAATGTGTAAAGAAAAATATTTTCTAACAAATTAATTTACTAACATTTACAGGATTCTCTTTTGTCTCAGGGTCAATCCAACAACATAGACAGAACTCTGTTGCCTGTTTTTTTCCTGTATTTTCCTTAGATCTGCCGGGTTTAAAAACTCCCTCAGGGGCGCCCGGTTAAAAAAAATGATTTATAAATAAATTCATAAATTAGTATTGTGTTAATTCATTCACCAAATAATTTACACCAGATGGTATGAAAAAAATCCGTTTATTTTTTGCACTCCTGCTCTTGCCTGGTTCTCTTGCAACGGCCCAGACAGTGCAAATATCAGGAACTATTACCAGTTACGTGGATAGTCTTCCCATACCTGGGGTTACAATTACTGCCGGGGGACACTTTCTGTAAATGTATCTGCAGGTGCAGTCAGCCGGGCACAGCAAGAGTATGAATTACTGGATGCATTTCAATACTATCCCATTGTCCGGGAATCATTCCGTAACAGTATCGCAATTCCCGGTATAAACACGCAGGCCGAGGTGGATGCTGCAAACCTTATTGCTAAAAACGGTATAAAGGATCTCGTTGGGGAGAATCCGTTCAATACACCTGATGATAATATAGTTGGTCCCGACGGACAGCTTGTTACCAGGAGCTTCAAAGGCACTTATGGTGAGGATCTGGACTGGGTCGGAGCAATAATGCGTACGGGATTGCGCCGGAATTATGATATCAGTTACAGTGGTGGATCAGACAGAGCCGATTTCTTTGTTTCCCTGGGATATCTGGATGATGAAGGGTGGATTATTGAATCAGATTTCAAAAGGATTACCGGTCGTGCAAATGTTAATGTAAAAGCCACACCATGGTTTAAAACCGGCTTAAATCTATCTGCCGCTAATTCCGGAGGAAACAAGGCTCAAACCGGAAGTAGTTACACTTATGTTAATCCAATAAATTTCTCAAGAAGTGTTGGTCCTGTCTACCCTATCCCTGCACATAACCGAATTACTGGTGAATATATTCTTGATAGTGACGGGAACAAGACTTTTGACCTTGCGGACCAGAGGAACAGTTATTCTGATTCAGGACGACATGTTATTGCAGAGATAACCTGGGACGAAGATCTTGAAGAACTCACCTCTTTGGATGCTAAAACTTATGGAGAGATCACATTTCTCAGGGATTTCAAATTTACAGTTAAAGGAGGGATCGACCACCGCGTTTATTATGATTCATTTTTCAATAATAAACTTGTTGGTGATGGAGCTCCGGGAGGAAGAGCCACCAGAAATTATAACCTTTGGTATGCTGTAAATTTCCAACAACTGCTCAATTATGATAAGGTTTTTGGGGACCATAATATAAAATTCCTTCTCGGACATGAGTCAAATGCTCTTGAATATACAAACCTTCATGGGAGCATGAAAGATCTAATAATTGATGGCAGTACGGAGCTGGTAAATTTTGTAACAATCCGGAACCTTTTTTCATATAAGGATTTTTACAATACTGAAGGATACTTTACCCGTTTGGATTATGATCTTAAAGATAAGTACTTCTTAACTTTATCATACCGGAGAGATGGATCTTCGAAATTTTCTTCAAAAAACCGGTGGGGTGACTTTTGGTCAATTGGAAGTGCATGGCGTTTAGATCAGGAAAATTTTGTCAGGAATCAGGATTGGATTGATTTTCTCAAACTGAGGACTTCGTATGGTCAGCTGGGCAATGATGCAGCTGTGGAATTCGGACTGTTCAAAAGGATATCCGGTTGGCTCGAATTTTATCACAAGCAATCAGATAACCTTCTTTTCAGAGTTCCGTTACCGTTATCCACAGGTCTCGACGCCTATGATGCAAACGTAGGGACACTTTTCAACCAGGGAGTTGAGGCATACGTGGCAGCTGATATAATCCAGACCAATGACTTTACCTGGAACATCAGTTTCAATTTTTCAACTTTGAAGAATGAGTTTACAAAATTACCCCAAGAGGAGATAATTAGCGGT
>CAYQBZ010000281.1:0-2062 GCA_964415855.1 uncultured Rikenellaceae bacterium | reverse complement strand
TCTATGATAACTGGTTGAAAGAGTGGATGGGAGTAGATCCGGATGATGGTGCAGTACTTTACAGGGCAGACATTTACAATGCTTCTGATACGAATATAAGAATTCAGGAGAGTGATACTTTGACAACTCAATATGATAATGCAAGGTTTCATTATGCCGGGTCTTTCATACCAGACCTTTTTGGAGCCGTTACAAATACTTTTTCATACAAAGGTGTTGAACTATCATGTATGTTTACCTGCCAGATCGGAGGCAGTGTGCTTGACATTAATTATGCGACAGTAATGAGTACCGCCAGGATTGGAGCTTCAAGGAGTGTAGATATTCTGAACCGCTGGCAAAAACCCGGCGATATCACCAACGTTCCAAGAATGGATAATACGCAATCTTATAATTTTGATTATCAATCTGACAGGTGGCTAACGGATGCTTCCTTCTTAAACCTGCGAAATCTTACGTTTTCATATGTTTTCCCATCGGATATGGTAAGCAAGATTGGCCTGGAAAGTGTCCGGGTATATGCAAGCGGTGAAAACCTGATGCTGCTTAGTGCACGTAAGGGAATGAATGTGCAGCAGAACTACGAGGGTGCCACTTCCAATGTTTATACTCCTTCACGGGTTATCTCAGTGGGATTGAATGTTAAATTTTCAAATTTTTAAAAGATGCATAGTAGACTGTATTCACTGGTTCGGGCCATGATTGTAATTCTATTTATTACATCATGTCGGATAGATTTTCTGGAAACATATCCAACAGGGGCTATCTCTAATTCGGCAGTTACAGCAACAACAGATAACGCATGGGCTGCACTCAACGGGATACATCGTGCACTCTATACGCGTTATCAAATGCAGGGTGCAGGTGGTCTTGGCGGACATTATATTGTTGTTGACAGCCAGGGAGACGATCAGGTTTACAATGCAAATGATTGGTACGGGGATGTTTACAAATGGATCGGACCGCGTTCTGCAGATAATGCATATTGTTGCTATCCCTGGCGAATGTTCTACCAGTGGATTGCCAATGCCAATGTACTGATAAATGGTATTGAGGGCGCCCAGGGACCACAGCCGGATAAAGATGCAATAAAGGGTCAGGCTTTGGTTTACAGGGCATTCTGTCACCACAGGCTGATCCAGGCATATGCTGACAGTTATGTTCCGGGGATAGTTAACAACCAGCCAGGTATCCCCCTTATGATAACTAGTACAACAGAAGGACAGCCAAGGGCAACTGTTGAAGAGGTATATTCTCAGATCCATAAGGACCTGGATGAAGCCATTATTTTATTGGAAGGCTTTTCCAGGCCTGATAATTCTCATATCAATGCAGATGTTGCCAGGGGCATAAAGGCAAGGGTTTATCTTACCCAGGGGAAATTTGCTGAAGCAGCTGATTATGCCGGCCAGGTAATCAGTCCAGGCACTTATGCACTGATGGATTTTGCAACTTATGCAGCTGGTTTCAGGGACGGCTCCGCCCTGAATAGCGAATTTATATGGGCAAGCCATATTATACCTTCCCAATCTGATGTCTGGGCAAATTATGGTGCATATATTTCGCGTAACTTTGGTTCGACATCAATAAAGACCAATCCCAGGTCCGTCAGCCAATGGCTGTATAATCGAATATCTTCGACAGATGTGAGAAAAGGCCTTTTCGATGATGCAGGCGGTCAGGCTCTCTCTCTGCCTCCGGGCATAACCCTTCTCCCTACTCACAGACTGTTCCCTTACACCAGTGAAAAATTCATTGCCCCCTCCGGCTCAGATAGTCGTATTGATGTTCCGCATATGCGAATATCAGAGATGTACCTTATTGTAGCAGAAGCGGACGCCCGTATGGGTGGACATGATGCCGAAGCTGCTGAAGCATTATATACTATGGCTGTTGTTCGGGACCCATTATATACTCTTTCAACCAGTACAGGACAGGCACTGATTGATGAGATTATGATCCAGCGAAGGGTTGAGATATGCGGTGAGGGCTTCAGATGGTATGACATGAAACTGCTGAAAGAACCTCATTACAGAGTTCTGGCCTGAAACAATAAACCTCA
>CAYQBZ010000280.1:0-5028 GCA_964415855.1 uncultured Rikenellaceae bacterium | reverse complement strand
CTGCGCGACTGGTGGACCAGGGAAGACTCAAAAGCATTTGAGGAGCACACAAAGATACTTGTGGACCAGTATAATAAATATGAAGTCCTGGATTCGGTTTATGTCAATGGTCAGCTTACCCTGGGTGAAAATATTGCTGACCTGGGCGGTCTGACCGTGGCCCTTAATGCCTATAAGCTGTCACTCCAGGGAAAAGAAGCACCCTTACCAATTGATGGTTTCACAGATTACCAGCGTTTTTTCCTGGCATATGCACAAATATGGAGAAATAATATGCGTGATAATGAGCTCAGAAGAAGAATAAAGGTTGATGTTCATTCACCTGCAATGGTCAGGATCAACGGTGTCGTTTATAATGTGCCTGAATTTTATACTGCCTTCCAGCAGGTAAAACCGGGAGATAAAATGTACAGACCGGCTGATGAACGTCCCGTTATCTGGTAGGTAATTCCCTTGCCTGCTCTCTTATGCTGACGTACCTTTTTTTCAGTCTGTTACAGATTAAGTTTTGTGTTTATATAAGGCTATTACTGGATCAATGATCCGGTGAAATATACTGTGGTGCCCCGCTAAGCGTTACAGACACACTGCCGTCTGATACTGCTGCATCGAATCTTTGTCCGTAGATATCAGATCCGGAAAGATCATGTTTCGCCTCAACCGGGATATTAACAGTGTGGATAACAGTCTGCTCGGGATCCTTTTGTGGTGGCGGAGCTGTCCAGGCAACCAGTTTTTCTTCACCCTTCCTGTTTTCAAACAACAAAATGAAGTCGAGGGGTGAAGCTGAATCGAGTCGTTTCTTAAATGTATATCCTTCCAGTTGTGATACCATATTCTTACAGGCATAGTAAGCCGGGCGTTTTTCATCTCTCCAGGTAAGACCGAAATCCTCACCTTTCCATTCATAGTAAACAGTAAGCTGTATGTTACTTATTAAGTCAACCAGGTACTGCCTCACGAAATGCCGGGCCATATATTCTGCTGCCTTTTCCTGCAATCCCCCGGACCATCCTTCACTGCGCAAGGTATCAAGGGAATAGCCTCTCTCTGAATTGAAAAATGCAAAGTTACCCGGAGCTCCGAATCCGCTAAACATTTCCCTGACCTTTTCATATCCTGCAGCATGTTCTTCGGGTTTCTTAAAGCTATATGGATGAAGTGACCATCCGTTTATTCCGCTTTCCAGGATGCCATTCTCAAGACATGCGTGCATCCAGTTCATTGAAGGCTCCCAGAGTGCAGATACGGCACCGGCTACTACAAAGCACTCCGGGTCAGCAAGGTGCATTGCAGGTACTGCTTCTCTGACAAGTGCTGTATATTCCTGGGCGAAAGCATCCGTATTATGTTCTCCCCTTCTCCAGAATGATCCTTTGTTTGGTTCGTTCCATATCTCCCATATTACATTTCTGTCTTTGAAATGTTCCGCAAGGGCTGCACTGAAACCGGCAAATCCCTTTCGTCCCTCTTCAGTCTGTATACCTCCCTGGCCGTCATCTTCATAAAGTTCATTACTTCCGTAGAGGCAACCGAGAACACTTATCCCGTTTGAATCAGCGTTATTCAGCAGGCGGTCGTATTCACTGAAGTCGTACTTGCCCTTTTCCTTCTCTACCTGGTACCAGTAAAATCCTCTTCTTATATACCTGGAACCCATCTCCCTGATCTGCCTCAGATCTTCGGCAGAGCAGGGCGGGATTTCCTCACTTTGTTCGTCAACATTCAGTTGTTTTACAGTTAATTACTACAAATGGCGGCTGCAGGCCCAGTGACAATTAATGACGGCGCGCAGCGCCCAATAACGGCCGCAGCGCCAAATTACCATGAACAACGCTTGCAGGATGAAGAGGTTGTACCATTCATTTTATACTATGAACAATGTCAGAATCTTTTGGAAATTTTATTAAATATGTATTTAAAATTGTTAATTTGACTTTTAACAACAAATCTAAAGCAGTTAATTATGACTTATCTCAATCGTTTCCTTTGTTTGGTTGCATGTATCGTGTATAGCGGCAGTTGTATGGCCCGGAACAGTGATACCCAGGAAAAAACAATAGCACAGGTAAATATCAATCCTAAACAAAGTTATCAGACCATAGAGGGATGGGGAAGCTCCCTGTGCTGGTGGGCCGGCCAGGTTGGCAACTGGAACGAAGCAAGGATTGACAGCATAGTTGATATTATCACTTCACCCGATAAGCTGAACATGAACATCTTCAGGTACAATATCGGTGGCGGCGATGATCCTACACACCTTGGAGGACATATGGTGAAAGGCAAGGGAAAACGTGCCGAGATGGAAGGATTTAAGGCCTCGGCAGATGCTCCCTACGACTGGACCGCAGACAAAGGGCAGCGTATCATAATGCTGAAGATAAAAGAGAAAAGGCCGGATGCCGTATTCGAGGCCTTTTCGAACTCACCGCCCTACTGGATGACTTACAGCGGCTGTTCAGCAGGTAATGCTGACGCGATGTCGGATAACCTGAAACCGGAATACTATGAAGCCTTCTGCACCTACCTGGTCGATGTCTGCAAGCATTATAAGGAAAAGTATGGTATCGAATTCAAGACACTGGAGCCATTTAATGAATCAACATCCAATTACTGGCGTTACCTGGGCAGCCAGGAAGGTTGCCATTTCAATGTCGAAACACAAATAAAGATCATCCGGATACTGCATCCCATGCTGCTTAGCTCCGGGCTGAAAACTGTAATCTCAGCTTCTGATGAGACAAACCTGGCTTCAACAATAAAGGTCCTGAAGGCTTACCAGTCGGCCGGCGATATCCTTGATAAAATTGGACAACTTAATACACACACATATTCCGGTACCAATGATGAACGTATTGAGGTACATAACCTTGTTCAGGCAACCGGTAAGCCGTTCTGGCAATCCGAGACTGGTCCGGGCGGAAGGGGATCGAACCTGGCATCGAACCTGGGTCTTGCCCAGAAGCAGTTCAACGACATGCGTATTATGAATCCACAGGCCTGGCTCGACTGGCAGCTGATGGAGGAAGGCAATGAGGTATGGTGTCTTATGAAATGTAATTTTAATACACAGGTTTATAATATTGTAAAGAACCTGTATGTAAGGATGCAGGTAACCAGGTTCTTCAAGCAGGGCTATGTAATGATTGAAACAGGTAACGAGGAAGCTCTTGCTGCCGTGAATCCAAAGAAGAACGAGCTGGTTGTTGCGATCCTTAACACTTCGGATCAGCCCGGATCCTTCAACATTAATCTATCAGCATTTTCAGGAACCGGTAAGAAGATACAGGTTTACAGGACCAGTGCCACAGAGAACTGCATACAGATAGCATCCCAAGGCGTGAATAAAAAAGCTCTTGCTTATAATGCCCCGGGCATGTCGCTGACAACTTTCGTAATACCGGTCAGGTAGTCATTTGGTTGTAATTAGTAGTAATTGGTAGTAATTCAGTAGTCATTCATTGGTCTCCCGATAGCTATGCATTTCTTCAGAATTCGTGTAACATTTTTTGTCGATTATTTTTATACCCTTATTTGATAGAATTTTATTTTATTAAACCCCCTACCCAGCCTTCCCCCAGGGGGGCAGGAGCAGAACCTTTTGAGGCTGATGAAAAAGTCCCTTTCTCTCAACTCCTGCTAAATCCCCCAAAGGGAGACTAATTGATATACAGATATTTATAAAGCCCCCCGTGGGGGGGGTTGGGGGATTAATATGTCAGCTCATAATGCAAACTACTGTCTGCTGCCGGATCATCAAAATGAAAATCGGCAGGCAGGGGATAGCATCGTTTTTTACCCAAGTTTATCATTCCAACGGGATGTCTGCCACCGTTTATATAATTCGCGGTAGCAAACCTCAGGCCGGGTAAATTGCCGGCAGGATCGAGTATTGCCAGCGAAAGAATATAAGTTCCATCCGCCAGGTCTGTTTTGAATTTTCCCCCGACGGTATTCTTCTGCGGAGGTTTTTCCCATTCAGCTTTGCCGCCAACATAATTCACCAGGTAACGTCCCTGGTCATTCATTTGCCTGATGTTGTTCCCATGCGGCCACATCTGGTCGTAGTGAGCCCACGAATCCCAGTACTCACCATATTGATGGTCCTTAAAATTGTTCCAGTTCTCCCTTATTGAAACTTTCTTTTTTTAAAAGCTTCGGCAAATGCATCCCCCACAAGTTTTTCCACGTCTGGTGTTGGAAAGGGGGATCCCTGTTCTCCCCACTTCCCAAAAATGCCCATTTCAACAAAAGCAACGCGGGGATCATTGTCCCAGCATTCTCCAAGCCTTTTTATCAGGCGAAGCACACGGGACTGAAATTGCTGACTGCTATAGTCAAATTCCTTCATATCTTCCGGCCAGAATGTTCTGTTACCGCTCCAGTGCAGATAGACCCGTGGAATTATTTTCACATTTTTTTCTTCAATACCCATCCACAGCTGATCGCAGAATTCTCTTATCTTATCAGTGCCATCTGATTCGTCGTTCTCAATCTCATTCCAGCGAATATAAGTATGTGCTGTAGTAGCCCAGGGATGATCACCTGTACCACGCGTTGTGAACCCTTTTAAGGGGTTACGCAGCGCAGTTTCATATTTTACCGGCTGTACAGTTATATACCGGCCTTCTTTACTTCAGGAAGAAAAGAGGCATAAGTGAACCAGGATAAGTGCGGATGCCATAAATACCTTCATCAGATTTAATTTTTATTTGTTTTTATTAGTTTTTTCAAATTTACCTGAAATAGCAGCTCAGTCATTTGAATATTATTTCACCCGGAATTTAAAAAACGCAACGCCTTCTCCGGGCAGGCTGAATGTATATTTATCTTCAACTGTTATGCTCTTTTACTCCCGGTCGCCATATGGATTGCTTATGATCCTAAACGACCTTTCAAGCCTTTACCCATTTTACCACCTCTGAAGCCTTCTTCATCCTTCCCAATCGCGGATTATGATCCTGTCCTGGTAGAGCTTTACCTCCAGTTTTTGCTTTTCACGCCATTTCAGCTTCCTGATATATTCTA
>CAYQBZ010000279.1:0-5045 GCA_964415855.1 uncultured Rikenellaceae bacterium | reverse complement strand
TGGGCGGGAAAACAGAAAGACTATTCAGTCTATAACAACATATTTGAGCTGATCTCTAATGAGATTTATAGTGTTAAAGTAAATGGCTCCTCTGTTTATAATAAAAAGATACGCTCCTTCGATCAAACCCCTGAGGTTCTGTATGTAGTTGATAATAAAATTGTTTCTGATATTTCTTTCGTTGATCCCAGCAATGTGAAGACAATTGAGTTCATTGATGATGTAGGTGCTACCATGTACGGCGTTTCAGGAGCCAACGGTGTTATAAAGATTACACAAAAGTAAAATATCCTCAGAGCAATCCGGTACTGAGAACATGAACATATTCCTGATAATGTTGTTAGATTGCTGAACGATTAGCCGGCCTGTCAGGTGGAGGCAGGAAATGGTTTTCAATGCTGCAGGCGAAACAGTTCGACGCGGATCATTAAAATCAGATGTTATGGATTTAAACAAGAGGAAATGCAAACCATGTGAAGGCGGCGTTCCTGCACTTGGCAGAAATGAGATCGCCGAATTGAAGAAATATGTCGACGATAACTGGATCGTTGTAAACGATGCAAGGATATCCAGGGAGTTTGCCTTTGTAAGTTACAGGCATACAATGGATTTTGTCAACAAGGTAGCTGATATAGCCGAGGAGGAGGGTCATCATCCTGTAATGCATGTCTACTATGGCAGGGTAGAGGTGGAATTATGGACACATGCCATAAACGGACTGTCGGAGAATGACTTTATTATGGCGGCCAAGATTGATGAGTTATGATGAGATAAATACTGAGATAAATACTGAGATTAATAATGAGACCGGAATCAGAGGGTAATTAGCCTGTAAAACGACAGACCTACATTTATTTGGCACTGTCTCTGCATTTTGGATATAATCTCACTTACATCTTCCGTTGCTCATTTCTCAAATAATCCAGTATTTCCTTTTTCCCAGAGAGGCATCAGACCAGTAACAATCAACGGATTTTCTGCTGTAATATTTGTGGTTTCATAAGGATCGGTCTTATGATCATACAATTCAATGACCGGCTCCTCTTTTCTGAAATACCTGGTAAGACGGTATCTTTCGGTACATAGGGAAATACCATTCATATAATAACCGTACGATGCATTTTCCCATTGGTCAGCTGAACTGTTCAGTAATGGCAGCAGACTCTTGCCATCCGTCTTCATTGGCATTTTCAGGCCGCACAGATCCACAATGGTGGGGTAGATATCAACGGTGCTCACTACCTGTTTTATCTTCGCACCACCTTTTTCCCCTGGTATTTTGATAACTAAAGCGCTTTTCAGTGCACGTTCAAAAATCGTGTGTTTTCCCCATACCAGCTGATCGCCAAGATGCCAGCCATGGGGAAGTTCGTATTCTTTCCCGACCGGGTCGGTATATCCGTAAAGAAGTCCGTCAACATAATGGCTTATCTTCCCGATCCCGACCGTATAATACCCGTTTCGTCTTAAATGATGTATAAACGTTTCAGGTGCTTCAGTCTCAGGTCTGCCGGAGATATATTCGCGGCATGCCTCATTACCGAGATGACCGGTTGTTTTTGGAAACATTCCTGTTAACAGGTAAAACCGAGAAGCCCCGCTAGTGGGAACCTGTGCGAAATGGTTGGTAAACACATAACCCCCTGCAGCCACTCTGTCTATATTCGGTGATTTAATATAGTCTGCTCCGTAGCATCCGAGTTCCGGCCTCAGATCATCAACACAGATAAACAGGACATTGGGTTTTTCAGAAATCTTTTCTTCAGTTGCTGGTGCAGTAGTATCATTGCTGCCGACAATGCACCTTATTATAGATGTCAGAAATATACTTATCATACTTTTTACAATGAAATGATTGGTAAGTCAGGTAAAAACTAATTCAATGTCACTGCTCAACAACAGAACTCAGGAATTGCATAAGCTGTATCAGCTCGGGCCTGGTGTCTATTCTGCCATGTACATATTCTCTGAAGAATTTTTTTATCTGCTCTTTTTCGCCGGGAAGGAATTTATACAGCCTTTTCCGGTTAAAATTCTTAAACTCTGTAACCTGGTTATCCGAATAGACTAAATAATAAACCGGATCTTCCCGGTAAACATCTTTCAGCATGATACTGTTATTATACTTTACCCTTTCTTTATGATCAAGGTAAAAGGCATGTGAAATAAATAATGAGAGTTCCCCCTGAAAAATCTCCTCGCAGTATATCTCAGCCGAATCTGAAAGAAAATTTGGTTTAATTCTTAACTTCCTGAAATACACTGCAGTATCACCCGTAATATTATAAAAATGGAATCGTGCCAATGCACCTTTATCAAGCATAATAACCTGGTTTGATACCGGTTCCTGCATTAAGATTTCATCAAGAAGTCCGTTATATTTTATCATTTTGTTGCTAACCATTGTTCCGTCTGTAAGCCAGATCTCAGCAGGAAGCCAGGTTTTGTTAAAGTAAGTTACGATATCAGGTGATGAAGCCGGGGAAAAAAGCTCTCCTGTCAGAAGAGGTTCGGCGTTCAGCTCATTTACATTATAACAGTCATATTTTTTCTGGCAATGGCCGGACCATGAGAATGTAACAAGAAGTAATATGACAATATAGACTGGTCTGTGCATCATAGGTTCATCTGGATTGAATTTTAAAAAACGCTGAGCCAGCAAGCGGATCACCTGTTAACGAGATACCCTGAACATCTATTCTGTAAAATCCCTCCAGGTCAGAAGCATAACATTCAATAATCTGCTTTCCAGATCCTGAAGGGATTAATTCCGGTTCCCATAACAACACTTTCCTGAGGTCAGGATAAGAGTCCGGAACAGATTCGGGTCTGAAAGATTCCGGTTTTGTAAAAGGCTGACTGCCTGAAACCTGATAACGGACGGCAGGAGTTCTTAACCGGATACTATTTATCTCGGTATTATAGCTTTCTACTGCAAGAATACCCTTGAACGACATATCTCCCATATACCTGATAACCGGTATAATATCAATACTCCTGATATCAACCGTGCCAAGCGTAATGATCTGGTCTATCCCATCTATTGGAATTCCATCAAGGAAAATTGCCGGTTCATCATCTGTATCCGACTTGTACTGCAGATTTGGATACCCGGAGATATAAGTATCTTTTATCCTCCTCACTCTTAAGCCCGGGAGTATCTCTCTCGATATTTCAATAAAATCAGGAAGCTCTATATAATCAGATGGCAAAATGGTTATATAGTGCTTGTTATAAACCCTTGGGATTGTCATTACATTCACGGGCAACTTTATTGTGTCTGAGGCTTCCCCCCTGTTGAAATACCTTTTCACCTGTGCTATTTTGCCACATTTCAACAGGTAGTCCTTCATTCCCACTATATTAAATTCTTCAGAGGGAGTAAATGGTTTTACCAGGCTGGTTTTACTATCAACTAAGATAGTCGCATCCGCTTCCTCTTTCAGTTTGATAATTACTTCCTTACCCTCATACCACGGATTCAGACTGAAACCGAATGATCCAAGAGAATCAGTAGTTGCAAACTGTAAATTAGGTATACTGTCAACCGTCGACAGGAGCACAGTATAATTCTTTACAGGATAAATAACTGTATTAAACGAAGAACCTGTTTTGTTAACTGGAGTCACCCTGCCCTGAAGGACAGCGCTTTTAAATTCAGGAATGAATCTGCATGGACCCCGGGTGATATTACTTTCACCAAAGCTCTCTTCCGGTGTATCGAAATAATCTGTTATTACCGCTGCGTGTGGGGTACCCGGGACATATTCACTGACCGAAACGGACAGACCGGCTATCTGATCCATATTTTCAACTGTGAAAGATATTATGTCGCGGGGATTATATACCTGCCTGTCAGGGTGAATAACCAGGTTTTGTCTGTTTCGCAGATTCGCTGACAGTGGATTATCAGATATAAGAGCCATGTTATGTCCTGTTGAATCTGTAAACTGTTCAAGCTTCTCATCAAAACGGTTAGCAATCACAATCTCTTTTGTAAAAAAGGTATCTTCTGAATTTCTCATAATATTCGAAAAACAGGCGACCTGGTAATAACCTGTTTTCAGCGTATCCGGCAAAAAAATGCTTCCGAATGACCTTTTATCAACAATTTTCAACCTGGCATCCACAACTACCGCATTAGCTGCATCACGGACAAGAAGATATGCATACATGCTTGTCTGATCCGCCTCTCCTTTTAAATACATTGAATAATGCAGGTACTCTCCGGCCAGGTATATATTTCTGTCGGTATGCAGAAAGATCCTCTCAGGCTTCACCTGAATATAATTATCCTGTGAAGAAACCGTGAACAGGTTAGTGAATAATATGAGCATGTAAAATAAAGTCTTTCTCATGTGTTTCTTAATGTTTAATCCAGAAGAACGGGACTGTATCTACCAGGCAGCCTTCAGGCTTATCCGGAAGAATATATGGTATCTTCGTTACAGAAAACTGATCATTATAGGCCCTGAAACCAATTTTATAAGCTGTCCGGCTGACAGATGATGCCTCAAAGAATCCAAATACTGTTTCTCCGGGGTTTGACGTGCAATGAATATTCCCTCTGAGCTGAATTGCAATAGGGTCAAACAATTTTCCTTCTGAACTCAGAAGATCATTCATACTCTTATAATATAAATATGTTTCATTGTTGAGTGAATACTGATCCAGATAAAGTATACGATGTGCAATCGGGATTAACTCGCTTTGAGAAGGTATTAAGAGTGCATATGGTGGAAAAGTATCTAACATGTATTCCCACAAATAATTAAAAATCTTATCATCAGCAAAATACACAGTATGCTGACTGACCGCGGATACATCATTTGTATATTTTTTTTGAGTCAGGTTTATATCCATAATGGTATTTTCAGTATCCCAGCAGTATAACATGTAGTCACGGCGGGCTCTTGAATTTATATAATTATAGAGTATAAGCAGATTGGAGGTAAACCTGAAATGAGGGAGGGTATCTGATTCGCTACTGATATTTACCACTACATTAGCTCCGAGAATAGTCGTATATACCTCATTGAACCGGC
>CAYQBZ010000278.1:0-5046 GCA_964415855.1 uncultured Rikenellaceae bacterium | reverse complement strand
ACCAGCCAGTGTAACCAGTATCAATAGATTTCTCCTTGTTGTCTTTACGTGATTGCTCATTTTATTATTCTCCCGTTTTCAAGAACAATATTCATGTCAGCATATCTTGCTGCAAGACTGTTATGTGAGACTATAATTACCGTTCCTCCTTCTTTATTATAATCTCCCAGCAGGGACATCAGTACTTCACTGTTCCCGGGATCGAGGTTACCGGTTGGTTCATCTGCAAGAAGCATGGCAGGATCGGTTATTATTGCTCTGATAAAAGCCGTTCTCTGTTTCTCTCCCACGCTCAACTCTGAAGGATACTTATTACTTACTCCTGATATGGAACATTTCTCCAGATACATTTCAACAGCATTATAATGTTCTTCTCTGTTACAGGCCAGTTTAATATTATCAGCCACAGTGAGATAGGGCAAAAGATGGAATTGCTGAAACATAAATCCCACATCAGCTTTCCTGTACAAATCAAGGTAGCTTCCATTCCGGTCACAGATACTTACACCATCATAAATAACTTCACCGGTATCCGGACGTACTAATCCTCCTATTATATACAAAAGAGTGGACTTGCCTGCACCACTTGGACCTGTAACAGACACATAATCACCTTTTCCGACTTTAATGCTTATATCATCCAGGGCAATGAATTCCTGAGAACCTTTTGTATATCTCTTTGTCACATTTTTAATCTCAAGCATTGATTAATAATTTGGTGTTCGGTTTTAGGTATACTGTATACTGTTAGTTTATCTGTTATTTCACTATTCCTCATTCAGTATTTTCGCTGCATCGATCCCTGATGCAACCAAAGCAGGAATCCAGCTTGCCAGCATCCATAAAACCGGGAATATGGCTATAACAGCCCAGAACAGGCTCCATACCGGCTTAATGTTCATAGCTGTATACTGGAAAATTTCTTTCCCAAAATATTCAGCTACTGCATTTCCCAGGAAGAAGCCTGCAACACTTCCGAAAATACTGATAATAAAGGCCTTGGCAAGTATCATGAATAATATATTACGGACGGGATTCCCGATCGCCCTGAGTAAACCTATCTCATGTCTTCTTGCCCGGACATTCTGGTAAAACAATAATCCTGTAATAATAAGGGACGTAATCAATATAAAGGGTATAATGAAGGATCCGTACTTATTCATCATAAGACGCTGATTCTCGCGTGCATCTGCAATACTGGCAAGTTCTGTAACTTCGAGGTCGGGGAACACCTCCTGAACCTGTTTACGGGCATTCTGTATCCTGCCGTCGGCACATACACATCCCAGGGCCTCAATCTTATTAATCTTGTCAGGCAAACCCAGCACCTGCTGAAGATCCTCCAGATTAAAAGAAACTCCCTGATCCAGCATTCCTCTTCCTTCTTCAAATCTTTTAGCTATCTCATATGTGTAATTCTTTCCATCCACCCCCCGGATAACAAACTGAGATCCCTCGGGAATATTATCAGACAGAAGCTTTCCAACCTGGACCGTACCTTTTTCAACATCAAAATGCATCGTCTCCTGTGGTGCCAGAAATCTTTGCATTGCTTCATCCTTGTAACCGGAAAGCACAATCCTGTGAGTCGAACCGTTCGGGTCCTTCCAGTCATTCATTTTAACCTGTAATATACCGGTCAGATGCCTTACTGCATCAAATGTTTTCGATTCAGCAAGAACATCAACATAATTTTCCGGGAAAGTTAAATTACTGCTTACTGCAAACATGTCAAGAAGGTCCGTACCTTTTGGAAATATATAAAGATTCAAACCCTGCTCCCGCATTATTTTTCGCGTTTCATCCTCACTTGCCCTGCTAAGGGTAAAAATGGCCACAGAAACCGTGGCAGCAAGAATAACCGTGAAGAATATTATAATCGAACTGATCCTCCTGTATACGATCTCCTTTATTATCAGCTTTAACATGCTCATTTTAATTTATACTTATTTCTTCTTTTAAACAGAAGTGTTAAAATTGCAACAACAATCAGAACAATTATTACAGTTATGAAGAATGAAATTTCCAGGGAACTATCCTCCTTCACGATAATTTCACGTGGTTTATAACTTGTTAGACCCTCTTTCTGGTCAGTCAGCCATTTAGGAAGAGGTCTGTTTTCCAAAGAATCAATATGTATTGTGTCCTCCTGCACTTAAATATGAAGCAATGAAGGATTTTCATCCAATATCTTGTTAACGAGGGCAGGAACCGGATTTTCCCAACTATTGGTGAATAATATATCAGCCCCAGGCAGGTTATCTTTTATAAGACAGCTGCAATCTGCTGTCAGGAAGTCGATCATCAATCCCACATTCTCCTCACTTATACCTCTTGCCAGTAAGGGTTCAAGGGCTCTGAATCTTCCAAATACACCAAAGAGCATGGGTTCTTCAATAGCAGCCAGGTCGTCTTCAACATTAAGCAACATAGATACGAAATGTCCCTCCTCCGCACTGTTTCTGTCCAACTCATAATATGTTATTATATTACTGAAAGGAGAAGAGGCAATTGCATTCATTATGATTTCCCTTCCTTTGTCATCCTTTACCTGGTTCCCCGATCTGAGATACAGCATGGCACAGAGCTTACCGTCCATTATATCTTCAGCTATCTTTTCCCTTAAAGGTGAAACTGACAGATTCCTGAGCTGAGATACATTTTCAAATTTTCTTATCAGCCGTTGCCTGTAACAAAGTGCATAAAATGGACTTTCAATATCCTGATTCCTCACTTCACTAAATACCAGGTTTGAAGATTTCAGCTCCTCTGAAACAGCTTTATTTGATAATTTTACCTGGTCGTCAACAGGCTTCGCATAATAATAAACCAGCGAATATTTCTCAGGAACATTATTGATAAGTACCCATTCAGATACTTTCGTCGTACACATCATACTTACCAGACCTGATAAAAATATTGTCTTGAGATAAATTGACATAGCTATTGAAATTTATAAGCAGGTTTATCTTCCATTTTTAATTCGATGCCGGACAATAGAGTATTACCTTTCTCAGGTATAAAATCGATCCTCAAAGTATTACCAGCCTTAACACCGGTAAAAGTCCTGATAATTTCCCTGTCGGTATCGCCCGATTCGCTGATAATATCAAAATTATCCAGTACCTTTTTCCCCTGGATGGCAACGTCAAAGATCCTTTCACCCGGGTCAGTCTTTGCCAATTCAGCAAAATACAGGTTTACCGTATATTGTTCCTCTTCCGCGGTTTCTTCACCGGCCAGCATTATCTCCAAAGAGCGGATTCCTCCTATCGCACTGGAACTGATCCATGGTGTTTCACCTGACCTGACTGAAAGAGGATCCTTCCTTATGATAAAATAATCGACCGTATCCATTTTGATACTGAGCTCTGGCGAGGCTCCCCCGACATTTGGAAAATCAAGCCATAAGGTATTGGCTCCGGAGATCCTGTCTCCGGGCGCATTCAGGTTAAGCCCGAGGTTCTGGATCCTCTGCCCGCTCCACTTATAGTTACTGTTCGTCCAGTAATTCATCCAGGGAAGATATATAAATGCCAGTGATGTCTGGTTCTGGTAGGGGCACTGACAGGTCCTTGTATAGTCAGGAGCATTAAGCACACCATCAGCCACAATAAGATTTGCTGAGCAACCGGCTTTGAATCCCCCAAGGCTTGCAGTTCCTTCAAAAGTATTCAGGTTAACAAGAGCAGCAGATGCCGAGCGGAAGGTAAGAAGGTTTTCACTTGCCACAATATATCCGCAGCCATACTCTCTCTTAAAACCCCAGGGGATTTGTTCCCCGGTAACAGAATCAGTCTCATTCAAGCGTTCCCCGGTAAATAACGAGAATGCTGCTCCCTCGGTATATATTTTATCGTTGTGAATTATCGGAGGATTAATATAAGTCAGAGGCTTATCCCATACTACCTTTTTTGAGTTTACATTATACAGGATCATCCTCCTGCCATCCTCTCCCGTAAGCATATCGCGTGAAGGTCTAGTGGCCTGCAGCAGGTATTTATATTCAGAGGAATAGCCAAGCCACGATCCGAAAATATTACTGGTCTCTTCATGTAACTTCTTCCCGGTGCAAATATCAAAATAGACTAACCTGGAGTCTGAAGGCAGGTCCTCTCCCCTTCTCCTGAGTTTTGTCTCAAGTGTCTGGGGAAGTTTGTCAAGACAGAAAAGAATATCGTCACCGACAATTATTGAGTTATGAATAAATCCGTGATTAGATGTTGCACTCCATATCTTTTCTCCTGTAAACCTGTTCAGTATAATTATCTCACGGCTTGCAGAAAGGTCAAATGTCTCAAACTTAGGATCAGCGGGTTTTTCATTTTTTGCCAGGGGAATTTCTATATCGGGAAAATCAGAAAAATTATTACCAAGTATCAGCATGTCTTTATATACGCCGATGTAACCCAGTGTCTCAGTGTCGTCCCGGCCGGTGGTAATGGTTTTTACAACTTCTCCCGATCCAATATCCAGCAATATACATTTGTTTCCCCCTATAACATATACAAATTCGCTTGTAGCAATGAAATTTGTTCCGCGTGCGTTTGATCCCGGAAGATGGACCTGGTTATACTTAGTATCAAGAGGACCGTCACCATCGTATGTCTCGTCATAATAGACCAGCCAGTTATCACTCTCAAGATCGTCAATAACCTTTTTCCAAAGCAGTCTGCCGGTGTAAACATCCCTTGCGCTGATGCTGTTTATCCCTTCAATTATAAGGCGCCCGTCAATAACCTGTTCTGAGGGTCCGTGTCCGTGCCGGGGTAGGACATCCAGGTTTGAGTTTCCCCCGAACCAGAGAATGCCCAAAGGAGCTTTCACCAGCTCGTCATCAGATTTGATCGTGTTGGCTATATCTCCGTATGCATGAGTCCAGTCCGACGATCCTCGAAGCGCACCCTGGCGAGTAATACTGATCATGTCTCCCGTTACAGCTGTCTCCGCACCTTCTGCTTCCAGGTCTGAGATAAGGCTGAGATATTTCTTCCTGGCCTTTTTACTATCATAGCTTATAAATATCTTTCCTCCATACGGACGGGT
>CAYQBZ010000277.1:0-5057 GCA_964415855.1 uncultured Rikenellaceae bacterium | reverse complement strand
TTGAAGAACTGGCGGCCCGTAAGGACCTTGGAGTAATAAGTTTCCAGGCTGAGGATGAGATAGCCGGTATATGCACAGCTCTCGGGGCAAGTTTCTCAGGAAGTCTCGCAGTTACATCCACATCAGGACCCGGCCTGGCGCTGAAGTCTGAAGCAATTGGTCTGGCAGTAATGGCAGAGCTTCCTGTTGTAGTGGTTAATGTGCAGAGGGGAGGTCCGTCAACAGGACTGCCGACAAAGACAGAACAGGCCGACCTTTTACAGGCTCTTTACGGTCGTAATGGTGAATGCCCGGTCGTAGTTATTGCAGCAAGCACTCCTTCGAACTGCTTCCATTTTGCGTTTGAAGCAGCCCGTATTGCTCTCGAACATATGACTCCTGTAATACTGCTGTCAGATGGTTATCTGGCAAACGGTACAGAACCATGGAAAATTCCGGAAATGAAAGATCTGCCCAAAATAAATCCACCCTTTGCCGACAGAAATGACCAGCCTTTCCTCCCCTATAAACGTGATGAGCAGAAACTGGCCAGGTCATGGGCAATACCTGGCACACCGGGACTGGAACACAGGATAGGAGGATTGGAGAAAACAATCAGGGGAACCGTCTCTTATGTGCCTGAAAATCATGAGAAGATGGTGAAGCTGAGGGCTGAAAAAGTTGCAAGGGTAGTGAACACTATTCCGGATATTGTTGTGCAGGGCGAAGACTCCGGCGACATTCTTCTCGTTGGATGGGGTGGTAAATATGGTTATCTGCTTACAGCATTGCATGAACTGCAGACCGAAGGACATAAGGTAAGTCTTGTTAACTTCAATTATATTAATCCTTTACCAGGAAATGTTAAGGACGTTTTCAGAAGATTTAAAAGGATAGTGGTGTGCGAATTAAACCTCGGGCAGTTTGCCGACTACCTTCGTATGAAACATCAGGAATTTACTTACGACCAGATCAACAAGGTACAGGGTCTGCCATTTACCATTAATGAGATAAAAGAGAAGTGTATTAAAATTCTGGAGGAAATGAATCATGATTGAAGCAACTACAAATAAGTACGTTCCTAAAGATTTTAAGAGTGACCAGGAAGTAAGATGGTGCCCGGGCTGCGGAGACCATGCTGTCCTGAGTTCAGTGCAGAAAGCGCTTGCAGAACTGGGGATACCCAAAGAAAAGTTTGTTTTTGTATCAGGAATAGGCTGTTCATCGAGGTTTCCCTATTACATGGATACTTATGGGTTCCACGGGATTCATGGCAGGGCTGCCGCTATAGCTTCCGGTGTAAAGACATCTAATCCTGATTTGTCAGTTTGGCAGATAACGGGCGACGGGGATGCACTTGCTATCGGGGGAAACCATTTCATACATGCGATAAGAAGGAATGTGGATATCAATCTTATTTTGTTTAATAACGAGATCTATGGCCTTACCAAAGGACAGTATTCTCCTACATCATTAAAAGGCCTGACAACAAAAACGTCTCCTTTCGGAACTGTTGAGGAGCCATTCTCAGTAGGGGACCTGGTGATAGGAGCCAAAGGGAAATTCTTTGCCAGGACAGTTGATTCCAACGTGGCACTATCGACCCAGATTTATATTGATGCGGCAAAACATAATGGTACTTCAGTAATTGAGGTACTGCAGAATTGTGTGATCTTTAATGACGGGATCCATAATACAATTGCCAGCAAGGATGTAAGAGATGACAGGACCATCATACTGAAACACGGAGAACCTATGGTCTTCGGAGCTGAAAACAATAAAGGACTGATACTGGATGGCTTAAAGCTTAAGGTGGTCAAGATAGGAGAGGGGGGTATCACCGGGAAGAACCTGCTTGTTCATGATGCCCATGAAGCAAATGCAGGGATACAGTATATGCTTGCAAACATGAGTTATCCGGATTATCCTGTTGCTCTGGGAGTAATAAGAGCTGTAGCCGGACCAACATACGATGCATCGGTGAAGGAACAGATTGATACTGTTCAGAAAAAATCAGCAATAAAGTGTATGGATGATCTGCTTGTTAGCGGATCGACTTGGAAGGTAGGCTAGTTAAATCCCCTATATGATCAGAAGAGGCAGACCGATAAGGCTGCCTCTTTTTGTACAGAAGCATTTTCTTAAACTATTTTACTAATTTTATAGATTGAACAGGAAAAGGATCATTTTAACCCAGGCTAATGGGTTTGCAGGATGATCATTGTAACTTTCATGGAATAGCTCGGAAAATCGTTATATATGAATATCGTAGAAGGTATATTGGATCTGCAGAAGTACGACTTCAGTGATACTTCTTTCAACCTGCTTATGCAGAAACGTATTTACAGGGTTCTTGTTATATGCAGCAATTACGACAACTATATGCTTGAAGAGGATGGGAGAATTGAAGAACAGATCTTTAATGAGTATGCTTCGCTTAATCTGAGGTATCCTCCTTCATTTGTTCAGACAGATAACGCTAAAGATGCATTTAAGATACTTAAGGAAAGTAAGATTGACCTCGTTATCTCAATGCTCAGTATCAAGGGTTCAGATGTATTTGCACTTGCCAAGGAGATCAAAGCCAGTTACAAAGATATCCCTATTGTAGTGCTTACTTATTTCTCAAGGGAAGTTTCCCTGCGGCTTGAAGGGGAAGACCTCAGCGCCATCGACTATGTCTTTTGCTGGCTCGGAGATGCATCCCTTATACTGGCAATAATTAAGCTTATTGAAGACAAGATGAATGCTGAATATGATATAGAGAACATAGGTGTTCAGGCAATAATTCTTGTTGAAAACTCAATCAGGTATATCTCTTTGTACCTGCCGAATATTTACAGGATAATTCTTCTGCAATCTCTTGATTTTCAGAGAGAAGCTCTCAATGAGCATCAGAGGACACTTAAGATGAGAGGGAGACCAAAGATCTTACTTGCAAATAATTTCAACGATGCTCTCGACCTTTACAGGAAGTATAAGTATAACATCCTGGGCGTTATCTCTGATATAAGCTATAAAAGAGATAATATGCCTGACGAGAATGCAGGGATAGAGTTGTGCAAAGCAGTCAAGTCTGACGATGACAAGGTTCCTTTCCTTTTGCAGTCATCAAGTTCTCAGCATAAAAGAATGGCTGAGGAGATGGGTGCCGGTTTTATTAATAAATATTCAAAATCTTTATCACTCGAGCTAAGAAATTTTATTATCCAGAACCTGGCTTTCGGACCGTTTGTTTTCAGGAATCCCGATACCCTGGAACCAATAGCCATTGCTACCGACCTGCAAAGCCTCCAGCAGAAGATCCTTACTGTTCCCGACAATACCCTGGAGTATCATGCCACACGCAACCACTTTTCAAAGTGGCTTAATGCAAGAGCTTTGTTCCCTGTGGCACAGATGTTCAAATATATCAACAAAGAGGATTTCGCCACAATGGATGAGATGAGAAGGTTCCTGTATGTGGCAATTTCCAGCTTCCGGCTCGGGAAAGGACGGGGAGTTATCGCAAAGTTTGATAAGGCCAGTTTTGATGAATACCAGATTTTCTCGCGTATCGGAGAAGGATCAATAGGAGGCAAGGCAAGAGGTCTGGCTTTCATTAACATGATAATAAAGAATCACAAGCTGTTTAACAAATTTCCTGATGTACTGATTACAATTCCACGGACCGTTGTTCTCAGCACGGATATCTTCGATGAGTTCATGGACAGTAATAATCTGTATTCCATAGCTCTTTCTGATCTGTCCGATGATGAAATCCTGAACCGTTTTATTAATGCAGAACTTCCCGGACATATAATCCAGGATTTCTATGCATTCCTTGATGTATCGCGGAATTACCCGATTGCAGTTCGCTCTTCAAGTAAGCTTGAAGATTCACATTATCAGCCATTTGCGGGAGTCTACTCAACTTATATGATTCCAAGGCTGAATGACAATAAGCAGATGGTAAAAATGTTATCGGAAGCCATCAAAGAGGTCTATGCTTCCGTTTATTACAGGGAGAGCAAGGCATACATGACTGCCACTTCCAATGTAATAGACGAGGAAAAGATGGGGATCATCCTTCAGGAGGTATGCGGTAACAAACATGGTGAGATCTATTACCCCACCTTATCGGGAGTAGCAAGATCGATAAATTATTATCCGATAGGACCTGAAAAGCCAGAAGACGGGATCGTGAACATTGCTTTTGGGCTTGGCAAACTTATTGTCGAAGGCGGACTCTCACTCAGGTTTTCTCCGAAATACCCCAGGAAAATATTACAGCTTTCCTCACCTGAGACAGCATTAAGGGATTCCCAGAAAGAGTTTTGTGCTCTTGATCTGAATATTGACAGTTTTATCCCCTCCACCGATGATGGTGTGAACATTCTCAGGATTGATATTAAAGACCTGAACAATGAGGGTGCACTGAAATATGTGGCTTCAACCTACGACAGGAATAACAATATTCTGCGTGATGGTGTTATTCATCCTGGGAAAAGGGTGATAACCTTTGCAAATATACTGCAGCATAAGACTTTTCCCCTGGCTGAGATACTCACTACTCTTCTTGAAATAGGTCAGAAAGAGATGAATAATCCAATAGAGATAGAATTTGCGACTAACCTGGAAACACCGCCCGGGGTTCCGAAAATCTTTAATTTTCTGCAGATAAGGCCCATCGTGCATACCGAGGAGGCACAGAATATCAATCTTGACAATGTAAAACCTGAAGAGACGATTATTTTTTCTGACTCGGCTCTTGGCAACGGAGTATTCAGGGGAATACATGATCTTGTTTATATCAGGCCGGAATCGTTTAATGCGGCAAATAATAAAAGTGTTGCAGTGGAAATTGACAAGGTAAATTCCATGTTTCTGAAACAGGGTAAAGGCTATGTCCTTGTGGGGCCGGGGAGATGGGGTTCTGCCGATCCGTGGCTTGGGATACCTGTTAAATGGCCGCAGATATCGGCAGCCAGGGTTATAATAGAATCGGGCCTGAAAAATTACAGGATTGATCCCAGCCAGGGAACGCATTTCTTCCAGAATCTGACATCATTCAGGGTTGGATATTTTACCATAAATCC
>CAYQBZ010000276.1:603-5057 GCA_964415855.1 uncultured Rikenellaceae bacterium | reverse complement strand
TTACCGCATCCACAGTCAACACCCCATCAATATTCAAAAGTATCTCATTTAATCTGCCAGTCGGGTAAGCGGTTCCGTTCGGATCTTCTTCCCCTGACGACACAACGGAAATCCCGGCATCGATCATAAACGGCTCATTCAGGAATAATTCCCTGGAAAGCGAATTAATATCTCCCACAGCTATAAGTTTGCCGCTAACAAACAATCCTACCCGGTCGCATACTTCCTGTACCTGATGTAAAAGATGTGAAGACAATAATATGGTGTGCCCTTCCTCCTTGCTCAGATGCAGGATCAGCTTCAGAAACTCATGAACTCCTTTGGGATCTATACCTAATGTAGGTTCATCCAGGATTATCACTTCAGGATCTTTTATCAATACATCTGCCAGCCCCAGTCGCTGGCGCATCCCGCGTGAGTATTTGCCGGTTTTTTTATCACCTGCATCAGAAAGACCTACCCAGTTGATAAGGTGCACCGCCTTTCCCCTTGCCTCTTTTAGCGGTATCCGGTTTAACCTGGCTGTAAACATCAGGTTTTCCATCCCGCTGTAATCATCATAAAATCCTATATCTTCCGGCAGGTATCCCACCCGCTTTTTAACAGCTATCGGATTGCTGGTGGAATCAATACCACATACTTTAACATTGCCTGAAGTAGGGTCAGTCAATCCGAGCATCATAAGTATGGACGTCGATTTTCCCGCTCCATTAGGTCCGAGAAGACCAAAAATCTCACCTTGCCTTACCGTAAGGTTGAGATGATCAACAGCAGTAAACGATCCGTATTGCTTGGTAAGATCAACAATTTCTATGATTGCATGGTCCACCATTACCTCCTTCCATACCTGCGGAACAGATAATAAACACTTCCTAAAGCTGCAATAATTATCAGGACGCCTATCCAGCCCAGCAGCATGGGTGTTTTTACCGATATCCTGAAAGATGCTTTGGATGAAACTTCCGGAGTTTTTGCTTCTATGGTTGTAGCATAATCACCTGCAATAGCCTTTTTATCCGCTTTGATCGTGGCATACACTGGGGATGTCTGGCCCGGCCCCAGTTTTATAATCTCAGCAGGTTCAAAAAGAACATCCCAGTTTACAGGTTCAGCGGAGCTAAACTTTATATTATTGAGTTCAGCTGATCCGTTATTGGTGACAGCCAGTTCAATCCTTCGTTCGTCGCCGGCCACAATGCTACTGCTCAGTAAACCGGTTGGTGTGGTCAGTAACATTGAAAATGAACCTGTTATGACCACCTCCAGTTCAAGATCTGCTGATGTTCCGCTGGTTATTGCCCGTACCGGTATCTTGTAACTTCCTGCTTCAACCATATCGGGAGGATCGATCTCAACAGTTATATCTGAATTCGAGTTCGGTTCTGTTTCGACCGATGTGACCTGCTTGTAATTGAATTTAAAATTTACGATCCAGCCGCGTGGAGCATTGGCCATCAGGGCATATAACTGCTTGTCAGCGGTACGGTTGCTCAGAACAGTCTGAAATGAAAACGTGGAACTGGTATTTCCCTCCATGTTAGCCTGGTCTGTTGTCAGTTCAGTCTTAAAGGTTCCCTGCTCTGAGACAATCACAGTTACTGGCATCACATCATAATCCCCTGCCACAACCTGGAACCTGTATGTCCCTTTATTGACCTTCAAAGGAACCTGTACCTGCAGTGTCATGTTTGCCTTCCCTTTCGGGAGAACTGAAAGCTGGCTTACGTTGTACCCTCCTGAATTTAAAGTATAGGTCCAGCCTTTCGGCATACCTGTCAGTGAAATATCGACGTTTTTAATTTCACTGCTGTTGTTGATTATATCGACTGCATAGACGATGGATCCGCCGGGAGCAATGGAAATCCTGGTATATGGAGTATAGAGCTTAACACTATCGGCAGCTTCAGCCGATGAGCTGCACATTAATACCATCCCCAGAATGACCGCAAAGAAAATCCTCAAACATTTCATACGAACTGGCATAAGATAATCCTCCATAATTTTAATTGAACTGAGATACGGAGGACAAATTTAAAATCAAACAATGCTTTTAAAAAAAAGTAAATATTAAAAAATACATGCAACATTCTTAAATAATTGTTAAAATTCAGGATTAAGACCAAAATCCTGAGGAAGAATATCTATTTCTTACCCGTGAGCATCCCGGTTCTTCAAATTCCATGCTGCATGCCAGCGTCAAATCTCATAGTATATCAGATTTACCTTGTATCTTTGTTCAGAACTATTATTAACCTGACAAAACATACCATTATGTCACTTACCGATAAAATTGCCGCCGACCTTATTACAGCAATGAAAAACAAAGACAAAGTAGCTCTTGAGGCGATAAGGGCCGCAAAAACTGCATTTGTCCTGGCAAGGGCCGGAAAAGGAGCAGAGTCTGTCCTGACTGCTGATGAAGAGATCAGAATAATTCAGAAGCTTGTTAAACAGAGAAAGGAATCCGCTGAAATATATAAAGAGCAAAACAGGCCGGAACTATATGAAAAAGAGATTACTGAGGCTGAGGTCCTGGAGAGATACCTTCCTGCAAAGATGGGCCCTGAAGAGCTTACAGAGGTCCTTGGAGCTATAATTGCAAGAGTAGGGGCAAAATCACCCTCTGATATGGGGAAAGTTATGAGTGTTGCTACTAAAGAGCTGGCCGGCAAAGCCGATGGAAAAGACATTTCAGCCAAAGTAAGGGAACTGCTACAGGGAATATGAATTGAAACATTCATGGTCATCAGCGTCAGGCAATATCGCATGGCTCTCAGGATGATTTTGAACCGGACAGGGGCCCCAGACCGGAATCAGGATATGTGGGCCTGCAAAATCATGATTCGCTTTCAACAGTCTATTTCAAAGAATTTGCAGTAAGGCCTCTGTAGTAAATAAAATTCATATCACATAAGCCCTGCCTTACAGGACCGGACACAGGGATCCCTGGTACTCATTTATCTGTTATTTTGCATTAGGAATTAAAATTATAAAGTATATTGCCTGTTTTAATTCAGGAATGTTATTTTTGCATCAAAAACGGAACAAAATGAAAGATCCGAAGGAGTGTAAGGATATTCATGAAATACGGGATTGTATAGATGAAATAGACTTTCATATACTGAAGCTTTTCGGGGAACGTCACCGCTGCGTGAACGAGATTGTAAATTTTAAAACGGGCAGGGAAGATGTTATTGCAAAAGAAAGGCAGGAAGCGGTGCTGGCTCTGAGACGTAAATGGGCAAAAGAGTTTGATCTGGATCCGGATCTTTTTGAGGAACTTTATAAAATACTTATTAACAGCAATATAAAAAGACAGATTGAGCTTATTGAGCAATTCAGCACTGGCAGTGTAAAACGAAATAATACAAAATAAGATATGTATAAAGAAGACATAAAAGTAATGGATTGCACGGTGCGTGATGGTGGACTGATGAATAACTGGCAATTCAGCGATGAATTTGTAAAAGGCGTATATGATGCCTGTGGTGAAGCCGGAGTTGATTATATGGAAATTGGTTACCTCAGCAGTGAAAAATCATTCTCAAGGAAAGAAGTAGGTCCATGGAAATTTTCTTCGGAAATAGACCTCAGAAGGATTGTAGGTGAGAAAGACAGTGCTGTTAAATTATCTGCCATGGCTGACATAGGGCGCATAGATTTTGACGACATCCCGATGGCAGAAAACAGTGCGCTGGACATGGTCCGTGTAGCCTGCTACGCACATCAGATGGATAAAGCAATTAAGCTTGCACATCATTGCATGGACAAGGGTTATGAGACTACAATCAACCTTATGGCAGTTTCAAGTGTCAGCGAACCTGAACTGGCTGAAGCTCTTACAGATGTCTCCAAATCGCGTGTT
Source organism: uncultured Rikenellaceae bacterium (assembly GCA_964415855.1). Classification (GTDB taxonomy): domain Bacteria; phylum Bacteroidota; class Bacteroidia; order Bacteroidales; family VadinHA17; genus LD21. The sequence continues at coordinate 1,192 of CAYQBZ010000276.1, read as the reverse complement.
CCGGCCTTTTACCTTGTTGACAGCTTTGGCAGTATGCATTCGGAATCTATTCAATATCTCATGCACAAATACAGGGAGGCTCTCCCTGATAAGGAGATTGGAATTCATGCACATAACAATATGCAGCTGGCAATGTCAAATACCATTACAGCCCTTATCAACGGGGCAACCCGGCTCGATGCCACCCTTCTGGGGATGGGACGGGGAGCAGGAAACTGTCCTATTGAGATTTTAATTGCCTTTCTGAAAAATCCGAAATACAGGTTACTGCCGCTGTTCAAAGCTATTCAGGAACAGGTTCTGCCATGGAACAGGAAGATTGACTGGGGTTATCATATCCCCTATCTCATTACCGGTGCATTAAATACCCATCCGCGTAATGCAATAAGCTGGATGGAGTCGGAGAAAAAGGATGATTTTGTATCATTTATGAAGGAAATGCATGATTATGAATTGCTGGAATAACGGTTGACGGTACAACGGTATGATGGTGCGATTTATTCGGTCATCATACTATCCCTGAGTGACTTAAAGGGAGAACCCGGGCTCCAGCCGGGAAAATCGTCGGTCATGCTAAGGTCATATCCCA
>CAYQBZ010000276.1:0-593 GCA_964415855.1 uncultured Rikenellaceae bacterium | reverse complement strand
TTTACGCTCATCGATATCTTCAATCATACCATCAAAGTTCCATTTTTCCGGTTCGTAATTGTCGGAAGGTTTATGGTAATGCTCCAGTATCCATTTTTCTGATTCAGCCAAGGCCCATTCTTTGCCATGCTCAACATCATCAACTCCTTTTGAAAGAAATAATGAAGGTACTCCTGCCCTGGCGAAGCTGAAATGATCAGAGCGGAAATAGCTTCCCTTTTCAGGTGTCGGGTCGGGATTTACATAGCGGCCATGACGTTTCAGGACAGCTACTGCATAATCATCGAGCCCGGAGTTCCCTAAACCTATTATGGTCATATCTCTTGTTCTCCCCAGGATATTCAAGGCATCCATGTTTATTGTCCCAACAGTTTTGTTCAAAGGAAATAGAGGGTGTTCAGCATAGTATTTACTTCCCAGTAATCCCTGCTCCTCACAAGTCACAGCCACGAAAAGAATGGAACGGCTCTGCCTTACCGGCAAGCTGGTAAACGCCCCAGCAATCTCTATCAGTGCTGCCGTACCTGTAGCATTATCGACAGCCCCATTCAGAATTGAATCGCCTGTTAATGAATGATTTATGCCAAAATGAT
>CAYQBZ010000275.1:0-5076 GCA_964415855.1 uncultured Rikenellaceae bacterium | reverse complement strand
GATATGAAATCAACAATGTCTGCAATGGATGGCCTGCCTGTTACATTCAGGCTGCTTGATCCCCCTCTCCATGAATTTGTACCACAGAGTGAGGAAAAACAGGAAGAACTGGCAAAAGCCCTTGGCATACTGCAGATTGATGTGGCTAAACGAGGCGAATCACTGCATGAATCGAATCCTGTGATGGGCCACAGAGGAGTAAGACTGGGTATAACATTCCCCGAGATATCAGAGATGCAGATCAGGGCAATTTTTGAGTCATCACTAGAACTTATCAGGGAAGGTAAGCAACCTCATCCGGAAATCATGGTCCCGGTTACATGTGATGTCACGGAACTTGATTATACAAAGAAAGTAGTTGATAAAGTATATAAGGAAGTTTGCGAAAAATTCGGGGTAAAGGAGATAGAATACAAATACGGAACCATGATCGAGATTCCCCGTGCCACTCTCCTCTCCGACCGTATGGCAAAGACTGCTGAATTCTTTTCCTTCGGGACAAATGACCTTACACAGATGACTTTTGGTTTCAGCCGCGATGATACGGGAGGTTTCCTTCACGACTACCTGGATAAAAAGATCCTTGCAGCTGATCCATTCCAGACTATTGACCAGGACGGTGTCGGTCAGCTTATTAAGATGTCGGTTGAAAAAGGACGTTCAACAAGGCCCGGACTAAAAGTCGGTATCTGTGGAGAGCAGGGCGGTGATCCTGCTTCGGTGGAGTTTTGTTTCAGGACAGGCCTAAACTATGTGAGTTGCTCACCTTTCAGGATTCCTATTGCAAGACTGGCCGCGTCGCAGGCTTCCATAAAACATGATAAATAGCATACTACAATATCAGATAAACAGTAAAGGGCATCATATAAAGGTGCCCTTTACTTTTCATGACTGCCCGGTAATTGCCTGCCAGGCATAATTACATCTTCGTAACATATTAATGACCGCCGAAGAGAAGTTAGCCCTTAACTATTATGTTGAATTATCGATAATACTTTTTTTAACACTTTTTTAAGACAATTTGATGGAAGATATGCCTATTTTTGATTAATTTGTTAATTATTAAGTTGACGTTAAATCTAAATAAACAGGAATAATTATGACCAATAATGAAAAATTAAAAAATTGGGTCAAGGAATGGACAGATCTTTGTCAGCCTGATTCAGTACACTGGTGTGACGGATCTGATGCAGAGAATCAAAAGTTACTTGACCTGATGGTAAAAAGTGGAGCAGCAGTTAAGCTTAATGAAAAGAAACGCCCTGGGAGTTATTATTTCCAGAGCGATCCCAGCGATGTCGCAAGAGTGGAAAACCGTACATTTATCTGTTCGGCAAAAGAGGAGGACGCAGGCCCTACTAATAACTGGAAAGATCCCGGGGAGATGAAAACGATCCTGCGGGCAAAGTATAAGGGATGCATGAAAGGAAGGACCTTATACGTAATTCCTTTTAGCATGGGGCCGCTTGGTTCAAAAATTGCACATATAGGTATTCAGATCACCGATTCTCCTTATGTTGTGGTGAATATGCGCATCATGACCCGCATGGGTCAGGCTGTTCTCGATATTCTTGGTAATAATGATTTTATTCCATGTATGCATTCGGTCGGAGCTCCGCTTCAGCCAGGCGAAAAGGACGCTAAATGGCCCTGCGCTCCCATTGAAAGCAAATATATTTCTCATTTCCCCGACACAAATGAAATATGGTCGTTCGGAAGCGGCTATGGCGGTAACGCTTTACTTGGTAAAAAATGTCTTGCACTTCGTATTGCCACAAATATGGCAAGGAGAGAAGGATGGATGGCTGAGCATATGCTGATTATGGGTATAACTAATCCAAAGGGCGTTAAAAAATATATTGCCGCAGCTTTCCCCAGCGCTTGTGGAAAAACAAACCTTGCAATGTTAATACCATCAATTCCAGGGTGGAAAGTGGAATGCGTTGGTGATGATATTGCCTGGATGAAATTCGGTGCTGACGGACGATTATATGCCATCAACCCTGAAGCAGGATTCTTTGGCGTCGCCCCTTACACCTCCATGGATACAAACCCGAATGCCATGCTGTCCTGTAGGGCCAATTCCATTTTTACAAATACAGCCCTTACTCCTGACGGAGATATCTGGTGGGAAGGTATAGGACATGATGTTCCGGAAGGATCAATCACCTGGACCAATGAGGTATATGATCCGGCTTCCGGTAAACCTGCATCTCATCCCAATGCAAGATTTACTGCTCCCGCCAAGCAATGTCCTGTGATCGACAGTGACTGGGAAAATCCCGCCGGAGTTCCTATTTCAGCATTACTGTTCGGAGGCCGCCGTCCTGGCACCTTACCGCTCGTATACGAAGCTTTCGACTGGAAACACGGAGTATTCATGGGATCAGTTGTCGGTTCTGAAGTAACGGCAGCAGCTATCGGTCTTAAAGCAGGCGTACGACGCGACCCGTTTGCTATGTTACCTTTCTGCGGATATCATATGGGAGATTATTTTGGTCACTGGCTAAAAATAGGTGAAACTGCCCCGGATAAGAGCAAACTTCCCAGACTGTTCAATGTTAACTGGTTCCGTAAGAACAACGATGGCAAATTCCTTTGGCCGGGATATGGAGACAATATCCGTGTTCTGAAATGGATATTCGAGCGTACCGACAATGCAGACATTGCTGAGAAAACAGCAATTGGCTATGTCCCTAAAAAAGGATCTCTTGATATATCAGGCCTGAAAAATGTCGAAAATAATATCCCGGAGCTGACAAGAGTCAACAAGGATGAGTGGAAGGCAGAACTGGAACTGATAGATGAGCATTATACCAAATTTGGAGACAGGCTTCCTGCAGAATTAAGAAAGCAGCGTGAAGATCTTGCCGCCCGTCTGAACGGAGCATAAGAGAGGAAAGACATCTCCTCTCCGGCTACTACTTCAATAATTTTCTGAAGTGAATATTCTTAATACAGGAATCTCATTTGCTCTGGCTTATTTGCTGGGATCAATCCCGACATCAGTATGGATAGGGAGAGCATTTCATGATATTGATGTAAGGGAACACGGAAGCGGGAATGCAGGCGCAACCAATGTAATAAGAGTACTTGGATGGAAAACCGGCATCCCCGTAATGATTATCGATGTTTCCAAAGGCTGGCTGGCATCCATGATGCCTGTTTTTCTGCATACATGTGAACAAGACAGCGCCATGCTGATAAATTTTCAGATCGTGGCGGGAATCTTTGCAATTATTGGTCATATTTTCCCGGTTTTCGCCGGCTTCAGGGGTGGAAAAGGAGTTGCAACAGTATTCGGGGCCTTGCTTGCCCTGCAACCCATGCTGACTTTATGCTGTTTCGGAGTGTTCCTGACAATATTACTGATTACTGGTATTGTTTCAGTCTCTTCAATGAGCGCAGGGATAGCATTTCCTGTATTTCTCTTTCTCATATTTGATACACCCTCATTAGTATTCAGGATCTTTTCAGTTCTTGTGGCGATATCTCTTTTAATCACCCACAGAAAGAACATTGGCAGACTCCTCAAAGGGGAAGAATCAAAACTTGTCAGGCTGGGTAAGAAGAAGGGGAAGAGAGACGGAAGCCGGTTGCCGGAAGTTCAGAGTTAAGGGTCAGATGAATAATTTGAAGTTTTAGACTTTCGATACTTTACAGACTGTGTGGACCTTACAAACTCAGAACTGTTCCAGCAACTGTATCCTTTTAGCTATTGGAGGGTGTGTGGCAAATAATCCGGAGATTGAGAAAGATGATTTTTCTTCTTTTACCTGTGGATTCTCGATGAACATCTGAGCAACATCCTTCCTCTTTACAGCCTCAATTGTAGGATCTTCGGATATTTTCCGCAATGCCGATGCAAGAGCAAGAGGTCTTCTTGTAAGTTCAGCTGATCCTGCATCTGCAAGATATTCCCGTTTCCTGGAAAGGGCAAACCTGAAAAGAGTAGCTAAGAGATAGCCTACAAACGCCAGTAAAACGGCAATTATGATCCCTGCTCCTCCTTTCCTGTCTCTTCCGATGCGGCCAAACCGCATTGACCTGAAGAGTGTCTCAGCGATAAAGGCAAATATCCCTACAAAGACAATGGAGATTATAAGGAGTCTGACATCACGGTTACGTATATGAGTAAGCTCATGAGCAATAACTGCTTCAAGCTCTTCGTCGTTCAGCTTATTGATTATGCCTCTCGACAGGGAAACGGTAAACGTCCTGGAGTCCAGGCCGCTGGCAAAAGCATTTAAAGAATCATCTTCGATAATATTGACTTTTGGCATAGTCATTCCTGCTGCGATACAAAGATTCTCAACAAGGTTATATACCCTCTTGTTCTCCTTTCGCTCAAGTGGCTTTGAATCTGTTGCTGCATTGATCATCGACGAGTGAGAAAACCAGGCTACTGTGAACCAGATAATTACACCAACCAGTATATATGGAGCAGTTACCAGAAAGCTGTGATTTATCTGGCTCATGGTTACAGGTTGCTGTGCGCGTAACGACGAGAAGAAAAAGAACAGCCATGTCAGTCCGAAAAAGACAACCGGGAACATTATCAATATCAATACTGAATTAGTATTATTCTTCCATATCTGGCTCTGTAAACCAAAATACTTCATATAGTCAGAATTGTATTTTTGGCGGTTCTTCTGCTGCAGCTCTTTGCTCTCCAAGTTCGAACATCGTCTCACGCTTGAAGTTGAAAAGAGTAGCTATGATATTCGACGGGAATAATTCAGTAGCCACATTCAGCTCTTTTGTTGCTGAATTAAAGAACCGGCGTGCCGCGGCAATCTTATTTTCCACGTCAGAAATCTCATTTTGCAGATCCATGAAATTCTGGCTGGCCTTAAGATCAGGATAGGCCTCTACAGAAACCTTAAGACCATCGAGTGCAGTTGACAAACGGGTTTCGGCTGCTATTTTCTCATTAATCGTGGAAGCTTTCATAGCATTTGACCGTGCTTCGGTAATCTCAGTCAGAACACTTTTTTCATGGCCCATATATCCCTTAACAGAATCCACAAGCTGGGGTATCAGATCGTGTCTCTGCTTAAGCTGGACATCAACATC
>CAYQBZ010000274.1:4121-5096 GCA_964415855.1 uncultured Rikenellaceae bacterium | reverse complement strand
CAGCTGGCCATTACTACTTCGACCCATTAGATCTTCACCTTCTGTAAATTCATTTGAGGTTTTAGGCATCAGTCTTATCATTAACAAGTCTTTATATACAGTCTTGTTTTTTGAATGAAGATCAGGATTTACCCTGTCCAGAAGCTCCTGTATGATAAAGCTGGTTCTGCTTCCACCTTCTATATCTATGGTATCAATTGTTACCATCTGTGTCTGTTCATCTTTCTCCAGGAATTCCCCTCCAAAGGGCCAGCCCGAGCCGACTATCATGTCGCAGACCATGTTACGCTCCTTTGCTCCCACAAGAGCTGTCTGCATCATTTCGAGCCATTCATCATCAAATGTTGTCAATGCTTTATAACCGGATGGGTCAGCACCATCGGGGAACGCAATAGGATTGATTTCCACCCCTCCGATACCAGCTGCCTTCATGATATCCAGTTCACGCAGGATCTCTTTTTTTGCCAGCCTGTTCCCGTTCCACCACCATCGAACAAAAACCCTGGAATCCACCGGAGGATTTTGAAATTCACTAAAAATCCTGGCAATATCATTATTTTTTAATACATCACCGGCACATCCGAGGATCGAGTTAATAAAAATCATCCCGGATGAGGCAATGATACTATTCTTAACAAAATCTCTTCTCTTCATAAATGTACAATTCACGTAAACAGAATAGAATCTTAAGCTTTGTCTCCAAATTTAGTTAATTCCGGCAAGATATTCTTTTCGCCGGGATATGATTGCCTTCAGCCTGCTGATTATACTCAAAATATTTAATGAATTAAGTGTTATTTAAAATAAACCGGATCTGTCCCTGGATTGATTATCCTTTATCCCGGCTGTTAGTGTCTGAAAGTGTTATCCTTAGCATTACGTTTAATAAAACTATCAAATAGATATAAAAATTTAAAAGTGATAACCTCTGCCAGAGGCCCTTGTACATTGTTAATATATCGATACCGATATATC
>CAYQBZ010000274.1:0-4111 GCA_964415855.1 uncultured Rikenellaceae bacterium | reverse complement strand
AATTTTATCTGAATAAAAATAGTAATGTGGTCAGTAAGCCTATATAAAAGACCGCTGTGGAAAAAACATAAAAAGAATAATGATCTTTTTTGGTAAACAAGCTTCTGATGATGAGTGGTAAAATTATCATGGCCAGAACACCGAATCCACCAAGGATATCATGTATCTTCCCTGAAACAGTCAATGAATCGCCAATGCGATCAGCTTTAAACAATCCCGATCCGAAACCTTCACCCAGGCCATATACCGCAAATAGCATGGATGCAATTTTTGCAGTTCTGCCCTTCTCCCTGTAAATAACGTTAAACCCGATTGCGAATATTATAAATACAAAACCGATTACAATCCACCATGCGGACATCAGGTTACCTACCGGACTGGCCGTCGCACCCAATGCACTTATTGTATCAGTAACATGACTATACCCGGGATATCTTCCAGCAAGAATACTGGTAATAACAACATCTCCAATACATGTGGCAAGGCATAGTATATATATTAAAAACATCCAATGCTTTTTACTCAATAACATAGCCTGGCAATAGTTTTTGTAAATTATATCTGTCAGTATAAAGATAAGGAAACCAGGGAAACTAAACTGACCAGTTAAATTATTAAATTTGTTAACAGTAAATGGACATATGAGCAACTCAAAACCGACTGATAATAAATTCAGGAACAAATTCATTGAAAAAGCGAGCCTGCTTTTCCGTATGAAGCCGGGTGTTGTAGTCAAGTTTGCTTTGACCGGATTATTTTTAGGTCTGGCAGTCTGGTTTTTCAACCAGGAAAAAGCTGAACTTCATAGTGTAGGAAAAGCACTTATAGGATCAGATCCGGTCTGGATAACGGCGGGACTTTGTCTGGTTATAATCTATATTATACTACAGGGTCTGATGTATGTTGCATCATTTGCTACCATAAATGCCAGGCTTAATCTTTGGGATGCAGTAATACTGTTTCTCAAAAGGAATTTCATAAGTGTATTTATACCGGCCGGAGGGATCTCTTCTCTGGCATTTTTCAGTAATACGATAGAGAGGAAGGAAATTTCAAGATCCCAGGTATACTTTGCTTCCACTGTTTATGCTTTTGTAGGAATTCTGTCCGTAGTAATTGTTGCTGTTCCTGCATTTCTGTTTGCCGTTACAGGGAATAATACAGGAACAGGCAAATGGGTAGCCCTGAGTGGATCATTTGTTATTCTTCTTCTTATTTATCTCATATACAGATCTGTAATAAGGAAACGATCGGTATACATGTTGCTGGTAAAGGTTTATCCCGGATCGGAGAAATTAATTGACGAAATAAGCAAAAACCCTATTGTAATAAGACAGCTTATATACGCGATACTTATTTCAATTTGTATCGACCTTGTTGGCATAACACATGTTTATGTCTCAATGGAAGCCCTGAACCTTTCACCTTCCCTATCTACTTCAATAATAGCTTATATAATAGTTGTTCTGTTTCTTATTATTTCTCCATTCCTCAGGGGGCTTGGAACAATTGAGGTATCTATGTCATATATCCTGATCCACTCAGGTTACAGTACTGTTGAATCTGTTGCTATTACTTTGTTATTCAGGTTTTTCGAATTCTGGTTACCCCTGGTTGCAGGTATCATAAGCTTCCTTGTAAAAATAGAAAAATTACTGAGAAGGATAATACCATCACTTTTAATCTTCGGACTTGGCATAGTTAATATAGTGTCAGTCCTGTCACCAGGCACACCTGAAAAATTACAATTGCTCAGAGACTACCTGTTTTTCGACATTGTTAATTTTTCGAATGGCTTTGTTCTTATAACGGGATTATTGCTTCTTGTTACAGCTGCTTTTCTGCTCAGGGGACTAAGGACAGTATGGTGGTTCGCTATATCACTCAGCCTGTTTTCAGCTGTCGGACATATTACAAAGGGAATAAATTATCCGGAAGCTGGTATTGCACTTTGTGTCTTTTTGGTCCTGATCTCCTCGAGAAAGGAATATTATATAAAATCAAATCCCAGGGCACGGTCAGTCAGTATCCTGGCATCCCTGGCAAGTATCACTGCAGTGCTGATTTATGGTGTTTTCGGCTTCTATTTTCTTGATAAAAAGCATTTCCAGATTGACTTTAATATTTTCCAGTCAATAAAATATACACTACAGAATTTCTTTCTGACAGGAGGCGATCTTGTGCCACGTGATTCTTTTTCACTTGACTTTCTTTATACTATACGAATAAGCGGTTTTGCATCACTCGCATTCCTTGTCTATTCACTTATCAGGCCATATGTCTTTAGCAGTCATGCATTACCGGAGGAACGGGCAAAAGCTGAACAGCTTATCAGGCTATATGGAAAATCAGCACTTGATTATTTTAAAATATATTTTGATAAACAAATCTTCTTCTCATCCGGGAATGATTCATTCATTTCATATAAAACAGGGAAGAATTTTGCCGTAGTCCTTGAAGATCCCATTGCCCGGGGGAGAGAAGAAATGAAAGAAATAATTCTTGAATTCAGGGAATTCTGTTACAATAACGGATTAAAGGAAATCTATTACAGGGTACCAAAAGAGAACATTGACATTTATAGCGAATTATCCAAAAAAAGTCTTTTCCTGGGCCAGGAAGGAGTTGTTGACCTGTCAAAATTTACTCTCGAGGGGCATGAAAAAAAATCAATCAGGAATGCTCTAAATAAAATAACAGAACAGGGATATCTGACGCATATTAACACTCCCCCTCTGAAGGATGGACTTATACAAAAACTAAATGCTGTAAGTGATGAATGGCTCAAAATAACGGGGAGAAAAGAGATCATCTTTTCCCAGGGAATGTTCTCAGCTTATGAAATTAAAAATCAAACAGTATTAACAGTTGAAAACCGGGAGGAGAAGATAATCGCATTTCTCAATATTATACCCGACTATGCAAATAATGAAGGTACTTACGATCTTTTACGCAAGACTGCGGATGCACCAAACGGAATTATGGATTATATTCTGGTCGAACTGTTCAAATATTTTAAATCGAAGGAGGTCAGGTTTGTCAATCTTGGCCTTGCACCTATGTCCGGATTGGATGATCCTCAGAAATTCTCTGAAAAATCAATAAAATTTGCATATGAAAAGATACGTGCTTTTTCGCATTATAAAGGTCAGCGGGAGTACAAGCAGAAATTTGATCCGGTGTGGCATGACAAATTCCTGATCTATGATAACGACTTTGACCTCATCTATATTCCTGCTGTTTTGGCAGCTATTATAAAGCCACAGACATAACTTTCCGGTATCTCCTCAGTTCACATAGAAGTATCTTATCCTGCATACGGTTCCCTTGCTAGCTTCATTCTTACTGCCTGTCAGCCTGATACGCAAAACATGGGATCCATTTTTAAGTTCATCACCCAGGGTAAGGTACCAGGGGAGATGGAGCCGTCCGCTCCATTGAGTGAACAGATCTTTCATCGATGTGGCACATAAAATTATGATCCCTCAGGATATTTTAAATATAATAATTCTGCTTGCTAAACCAGAAATATTTGCATTAATTCGGGCATCAGAATAATCTTCTATAATGTTTAGCAAGCTGATTGAAAAATATTTCTGGGTATTCCTGATTTCGGGAATGATAATCGGAGTTTGGCAGCCGGTACCATTTGATGTACCCAAATTCGTTCCGAAATTTCTGCTGGTTTTGATGATGTTCTTTCTGTTCCTGAAAATTGATGCACTTGAAATACTTGAAAGAATTAAGAACTATAAATTAATGATCTTTATAGCCTTTATTTATATGTTCCTGGTTCCGCTATTATTTTTTATCCCGATTCATTATCTTGATCATAAACTGGCACTGGGGATACTTCTACTTACAGCAATGCCTGCAGGGATATCCTCCCCTGCACTGACTGATATCCTTAAGGGGAACATTTCATTTGCCATGAGTATAACAATAGTAACTCAGCTGGCAGCTCCCGTCACGATTCCTTTATTATTCTGGCTGATAGGTTCTGGAGGTCCTGAGATTAACAAGCTGTTAATATTCCGGGATATAATTGTAATTGTCTTCCTGCCCCTGGTATTGTCCCAGGTAACAAAGAAATATTTCCCGGCATCTGTAA
>CAYQBZ010000273.1:0-5113 GCA_964415855.1 uncultured Rikenellaceae bacterium | reverse complement strand
TTGTCACCACAATCGACATGAGGTGTAAAATTGGTTTTGTGCTTTCCTCTGAGCAGCGAGGCAACAACCGTTGCGAGCCTGCCAAGAACCTTGCCTTCAGCATCAATGATTACCCACTCCTTGTTAACAGTAGCCTTATTTGCTGATATTGTTTTATAGCTTAAGGTGTTCACTTGTTATTGTTTTTAATTTGATATACTTATATTTAATGTAATAACCCTGTATTTTCGGGTTTGCAAAAATACAATATATTTCCTTAAAAAAAAGAATAATGGATAGAATTTCTTAATGATACATAAAAGTAGCTTATTTTTATGTCGCGGGAGTATTTTAATCTTATGACTGACGAGGAATTAAAAAGGAAATAATTCACTTATGAATGGAGAAGGACAAAAAATTACTCCACAGGGCAATTAAGATTGCCGGAGATAACATCAGGGCAGGCGGTGGCCCTTTTGGCGCAATTATAACAAAAAAAGGAAAGATAATCTCGGAAGCATTCAACAGGGTGACCCTGGATAACGATCCCACTGCACATGCTGAGATTCTAGCAATACGTCAGGCTGCATCGTATCTCAATTCATACGACCTGAGTGAATGTACTCTTTATTCATCGTGCGAGCCTTGTCCAATGTGCCTTGGAGCGGTCTATTGGTCAGGCATAAAAACAGTTGTATATGCAACCAATCGTTACGATGCTGAAGATGCAGGATTCAGCGATAAGATGATCTATGATGAGATAATGCTTGAACCCGGTAAGAGGAGAATAAGATTCGTACATTATGAAGATACTGAAAGCAGAGAGGTTTTTATAAGATGGCAGGAGATGGGAAACAAAAAATTATACTGACCGGATGACTTCAGGGATACGATTACAGGATGAATTCTGGATCCGTGATGTTCTTGAGGTCGCTCCCGAGCTTATTGGCAAAAATATGCTTATAAAGCTTCCGGACAAAGCAACGGGGAAATTCTCTGTTACAGAGGTTGAAGCCTATCGCGGGGTTGAGGATAAAGCTTGCCATGCATGTAAGGGAAGAACACCTCGTACGGAAATTATGTTTCACAGAGGGGGACGACTCTATGTATATCTTATTTATGGTATGTACTGGATGCTGAATATTGTTACCGGACCTGAAAATATACCCCAGGCGGTACTTATAAGGGGAGTTGAGAACCATAGCGGGCCGGGAAAAATAACAAAGTCATTCGGGATCGACCGGACCTTCTACGGAGAGGACCTTAACATTTCGGACAGGATATGGTTTGAGGAAAGCGGATACAGACCGGCAGTCAGGACGGGGATGAGGATAGGTATTGATTATGCAGGTGAGTACTGGAGCAGCAGGCCGTGGAGATATTATGTATAGTCAGCAGCATATCAGTTTTTAATTGTCGTGAGCCTGAATAGCTTGTCGAAGTCAAGATGTATCATTAATGAATTATCCATTCGCTTCAGGCAGACATCATAATATGTATCTATCCCAAGAAAAAGTTCAATATAAGATTCCGGGAAGAAAGTCAGGTAAACAGAGTTTGTTATTATTTTACGGTCGGGAACTACATATTCGGACCTGATATCAATCACGCTGCCATAAATGGGATTGCCGTTAGGGGCAAAGAAGTTATGCGATTTCCAGTAATACAGACCGAAATACAGGGCCTTGTAGTTGTAATGAAACCTGTACCATGAAGCATAACCGTGTGTAATACCCGAGGGAGGTTTCCCGGGGAACTCACCGGAGACAAATATGAGATATTCAAACCCTGCTGTTCCGTATCTGTTATCTAAGGGACCGAGGTTTGCCCTGAGACCTGCTGCGAGGTCAAAATAGGTCTCAACATGATCAGGGAAGTCGCTTAACTGACCCCCAAAATGTTTGAACTGTATCTGAACAGGCAACTCAAGCTTAACAAGATCTGCCATACTCGGGAAAGTATAACGGAACGATTCACCAACTGTGAATACTTCGCGTGCTATTTCGCCTTTATGAACAAATTTTTCCCAGCTTAGCCAGTTATCGCTGAATATACGATTGTTCATTGTGGTAACTTGAAATCCATTTTCCAGATAATCAGTATAGAGTCGCTCACTGTTAAAAAGCGGGTCGAAGAACCGGTGCCTGTCACTTCCCGAGAGGGATCCTACTGTAAGAGAGGTATGCTCGGTTAATTTCAGGGTGGCAGACATCACAGGTCTTATCTTCGTGAACTTATCCATTCCTGCATACTTCAGAAAGTGAGCCCCGGCACGCAGTGTAAACTTCGGTGAGGCATCATAAACGAGTTCGGGTTGAAAAAAGAAACCCGGCAATGTATAACCTTCCACCCACACAGATTTATCAGCAAATAACGGAAGGCTCGATACCAGGTTAAATTTTGAGGCGCCTATATTATTGAAATACTCGTTGTCCTTTACAAAGTTGATATTCTTTATTCTCAGTGAAAGCTCCCCCTGCCGCTTATCATTCTCTCCTGTTGCCTGTCCTGTTACCTTCAGGGAAGAACACAGTAGGAATAGAAAGGTGATAGCCCGGGATCTCTTCATAATGGATGATTTAGGCAAAAGTAACATTTTTCTCACAAGTTAAATTGATGTTAAATAGAATTGCCGATGAGCGCATATTATAATTTTTTACGTTCTTTGTTTCATAATATATCAAACAAGTCGTTATGGATTCAATATGGGGCAATTACCGCCGCTGGAACAATCTGACCGGGTGGTTTCTGTTTGTCTTGTCAGCAATAGTCTATTTACTGACCCTTGAACCTACTGTAAGTTTCTGGGATTGTGGTGAATTCATCCTGTCAGCTTTTAAGCTTCAGGTTGGTCATCCTCCCGGAGCTCCGCTTTTCCTTATGATTGGAAGGATTGCCACTCTTTTTGCCGGCGGTGATACCTCAAAAGTCGCTTTGATGATGAATAGCCTTTCTGCTCTGTGCAGCGCTTTTGCCATTTTGTTTCTCTTCTGGACCATAACACATCTTGTCAGAAGGATTTTTACAAGCGGTTCATCTCTCGAGTCAAACCAGATTCCTGCCATCATCGGCAGCGGGGTGATTGGAGCTTTGGCCTATACTTTTTCCGATACCTTCTGGTTTTCAGCAGTAGAGGGAGAGCTTTATGCGCTGTCGTCGCTGGTTACTGCGCTTGTTTTCTGGGGCATGCTAAAATGGGAGGAAGAAGCAGATGAGCCTTATTCAGGGAGGTGGATAATCCTGATCGCTTATATCATGGGTCTGGGTCTGGGTATTCACAGGCTTAACCTGCTGGTTATACCGGTTCTGGTGTTTGTCTTCTATTTTAAGAAATATGAGGTAACGACAAGAGGTGTGATCAAGGCACTGGTTTCTGCAATAGTCCTTCTATGGCTTATGGTTTTTGTCCTGATGCCAGGTGTCCCGAAGGTGGCCGGATGGTTTGAGTTGCTGTTTGTCAACGGACTGGGACTGCCTTTTAACAGCGGACTTATGTTTTACATGGTTGTTCTTTTTGGCATCCTGGCTTTTGGCATAAAATATTCACTTGATCATAAAAGAGTTATCCTTAACTACGTCTTTACTGCATTAATGGTTGTTATGATCGGTTATTCGTCGTATGCAATGATTATGATAAGATCATCCGCCAGACCACCGATGAACCAGAATGATCCCTCCGATGTTTTCGCTCTCTCATACTATATAAATATGGAGCAATACGGCAGTTCGCCGAAACTGTTCGGCAACTATTACAGTGCTCCAGTTGTTGATGTGAAGAATGTCATTTCGGGGTATAACAAGGTAGATGGTAAATATAAACCGTACTACCGTCCTGAATATGAGTATAGTAAGCAGTTTGTTACTGTTTTCCCCCGTATGTACAGCTCCGAGCCTGACCATGAAAGTGCCTACGAGTACTGGGGAAAAATTATTGGCAGAAAATACTCGGTAGGATCAGGCTCAAACAGAAGATCTGTTGTATGTCCTACCTTCGGTGAGAACCTGCGGTACTTCTTCCGGTACCAGGTAGGATTTATGTACCTGAGATATTTCATGTGGAATTTTGCAGGAAGGCAGAATGACCTCCAGGGGAATGGCAACCATATAAACGGGAACTGGATAAGCGGAATAGATATTGTCGACAGGGCCCGGCTGGGTGACAGTACCATTCTACCGTATGATCTGAAAGACAATCCCGGGCATAACACATATTATTTCCTTCCTCTTCTGCTTGGCATTGCCGGTATGTTCTGGCAATACAGGAGAGATAAGAACGGATTCTGGCTGGTGATGGCTTTCTTTATTATGACAGGACTGGCTATTATTTTATATCTTAATCAGTACCCCAATCAGCCAAGGGAGCGGGATTACGCTTATGCAGGGTCGTTCTATGCTTTTGCCATCTGGATAGGAGCAGGATTCATGTACGTATATGAGAAGCTTAAGAAGCTTCTTGGCAACACCGGCTCTTTCGCTGTGACACTTGTTGTTCTCCTGGCCGCGGTACCATTGCTTATGGCCCTGGAGAACTGGGATGACCACGATCGCTCAGACCGTTATACGGCAAGAGATATCGGGGCAAACTATCTTAAATCGTGTGCTCCGAATAGCGTATTATTTACTTATGGCGACAACGATTCTTTCCCGGTCTGGTATGTACAGGATGTGGAAGAGGTGCGGACCGATATACGGGTGGCAAACCTGAGCTACATACAGGCGGGCTGGTATATCGAAATGATGAGGCAGAAAGCATTCCGGTCTGATCCCTTGCCATTTTCTCTCGGGCGTGAAAAGTACCTTGAAGGTTCCAGGGTTCAGATGCCTGTTGATGTTCGGGTGGATAAACCGGTTGACCTGAAAGAGGTTGTGCAGTTTGCTGCTATGGACGACAGGAAATACATGGTCGACATAAGCGGGAGAGGCGATTATATGAATTACCTGCCGACAAACAAATTCCTTATCCCGGTTGATACGGCAAAAGTCCTGGCGAATGGTACAGTCAAGCCCTATTTTAAGGACAGGATGGTATCACCAATGATATGGGAGTATACCGAATCAGATGCCTTCAAAGGTGATCTGGCAATTATGGATCTTTTATCGACGAACAAATGGGAGAGACCTGTTTATTATTCAA
>CAYQBZ010000272.1:0-5125 GCA_964415855.1 uncultured Rikenellaceae bacterium | reverse complement strand
GACTATGATTATAAAAAGGATCGTACAGATTACTTGATAAGAAAGTACTCATGAAAAATCTATTTCTTGACACAAATATCATTCTTGATCTTCTTGCTAATAGAATGCCATTTTATACTGAGGCTGCAAAACTTTTTTCTCTAGCTGATAAGAAAAAACTTAAGCTTTCAATTTCTTCACTAGGCGTAGCTGATGCTCACTATATTCTATCAAAACAGAATCCTGAGATGGAGACTAGAAATATATTGAGGAAGTTCAAAGTACTAGTGAATGTACTCCCACTTGACGATAAAATAACAGATTTAGCACTGAATTCAGAGTTCCATGACTTTGAAGATGCAATACAGTATTATACAGCGATTGAAAACGATCAGGACCTAATAATAACCAGGAATCAGCGGGACTTTAAAGAAAGTAAAATACCTGTCATGACTGCTGGAGAATTTATCAAGTCAATAAAAAAATAAGTCATCTTAACCCTGACAGTTTTTCAACCTAGGATAATTTTAACCCCGGCCTAAATATAACACGGATGGTAGGTGTAATTAGTTCGTCACGCTTTTTGCATGACAATGAGCCACTTACCATGACAAGTAATCAATCCTAAACCCGGATTCCCGCAGCTGCATGCAATAATAATTCTGCACCTTGACATCCCGATAGCTATCGGGATTCTGCCTCCGAGACAAATTACATCGCGAAACTGCGCCAGTGCCTTTTTCCAGCTTCATCTATCAGGAGTTATTCTCGGCCGTCTATCAAACTTGTACCGCGACGCTTAGTTAACGCATAAAGTAGTAAAACAATTGAATGACAAACGAATTACCCTCTGCTCCCTCTAAAGCCTTTCTTGCAATATTGAGTTCCTTTTGCTAAATTTATCTACCACAAAAACCATCCCCATGAAAAAGAATAATTTTCCTTTGATCATCCTGCTGGCAGCACTGACGGTCAGCTCAGTTGCCAAGGACAAAACACCGGGAGAGATATGCATCCCTTGTGAAAAGCTCACGGAGCTCAGACTCCCCGACGTGAAGATCACCAGCGCGGAAACTGTGGCCCAGGGATCGTCGCATTGCAAGGTGACAGGCGTGATAGGAAAAGAGATAAACTTCGAGCTGCTCCTGCCTCTGAGCTGGAACGGCAGGTACGTGATGGGAGGAGGCGGAGGCTTTGTTGGTACTGTTCAGAACATGGTTGCCGGCAGTGTTAGCCTGGGCTATGCAACCTCCGGCACCGATACAGGTCATCATGCAGAGGGCTCTGAGTCGGCTGACTGGGCTATGAACAATATGGAGCGCCAGCTCAACTTTGGGCACCTAGCTGTTCACCGCACTGCCGAGGTGTCGAAAGCCATAATAGGCAGCTATTACGGAAAGTGGCCTGAATACTCCTACTTCATGGGATGCTCGCGCGGCGGAGGCCAGGCCATGATGGAGGCACAACGATACCCCGACGATTTCGACGGCATAATAGCCGGGGCACCGGCCTTTGACTGGGTATCCATAGCCATCGAAGGTTTAACCAACACCCGTGCAGTATATCCCGGAAACCTCACCACTCCGATACTTACGCCGGACCATATAAGGATACTCCAGGAGGAAGTGCTGAGGCAGTGCGACCTTATCGACGGTGTACAGGACAACATTATCAGTAACCCTGAACGCTGCAGCTTCGACTTCTCAAAACTGCCCGTGTGCCCGGGCGATGTTCCTGGCAACGGCTGTTTCACGAAGGAACAGCTCAGTGCTATAAAGATCATCTACGACGGTTTTGATACCGGCGCGGGCTTCAGCTATCCCGGCTATCCTCCTGGCGGAGAGAACGAACCAGGCAGCTGGATAAACTGGATAACGGGCCCGAACAAGGGTCTTATGAGCAGCGGTTATCCCAGCCTTATGGCCTATTTCGGGACAGAGATCTTCAAATACCTCATACTGCAGGATCCCTCGTGGTCGTATCTCGACTATAAGCCAGGTCTCTACGATAAGCAGATGGAGTATGCAGCAGCCTATCTCAACGCCACCTCACCCGACTACAGCGCTTTCCACGACAGCAAGGGCAAGATCATCTTCTATCATGGCTGGAACGACCCTGCACTTTCAGCTTTATCGACCGTAGAACACGTAAAAGCTGTAAAGGCTTTCGATCCAGGAGCCGATGATTACATGAAGCTTTACCTCATGCCCGGTGTTCTTCACTGCGGTGGAGGTCAGGGTCCGTCACAGGTTAACATGCTTGCTGTCATCAGGGACTGGGTTGAGAAAGGCATAGTTCCCGGCAGGCTGGTACTGACCAGGCAGGAACAGGGCAGGACAGTTATGACGAGACCAGTCTACCCATGGCCACAGGAGGCAGTATGGGACGGTAAGGGCGATCCAAACGTGGAGAGCAGCTTCGTGTTGAAGAAGTAGGACGTCATTGGCTAATGCATACTAGATCTGACCTGGCTGAGTCTCGCGGGTGAAGCCCTTTTCGTGTGCGTAGTCTGTGAAGAACTTATAGACCTGGTCTTTCTGTTTTTTATCAATGTAATAAAGACTGATCTTTACAGGTTTTTGATTTTTCCTTCTGATCAGAACACCGTTCCTGGCCAGGAGAATACTTTCGATCTCGCTTTCCGGGACAGTGATCCATCGATACCTGTTTATCCACCTTATCATCAGAAAGCCGTCACCTAATTCGACGACTGAATTATCATTTCCTACAACGGGAGTAAAAAAGAGAATGCCTATAAGACAAAAGCCAAGATCCCTTATCCAAACATCAGTTTCCAGGGGCTCTTTCTTCAACAATCCAATTACCAGGAATGTTATCCCTGCCAGGATCCACATTGTTCCGATAATCTTATGGTTTGAAGTTCTGATACTCAGGTTTTCCATAGCTTTAAGGTTATCAGTAAGGAATTGTTTAATGTTCACACAATAGTAAAATTATGAAAAAGCCTGCTTAAAGTCAAATAATTCCTCCCGTCGCCAGCAAATATATCCTTGCGGATAACACAGCTTTGATTTACATCCGACGATGAATGACAATGAATGACTATTGAATGACTACCGAATGACGCTGAGCGCAGCGAAGCTAATGACCACCGAATGTTGACGAACAGCCTGCCCCGCATCAGCGGGGAAGTGAGGAAATCCCGCCCCGCGGGAACTACTGAATGACTACTGAATGACCATATCATCCCCCCCCGTATCTTCCTGCCTGAACTGCCTTTACCTCATGACAGAGATACAAGAGAAAGCAGCCCGGAAATACCTGTTAAAGATCAAATAGTTCACTGGGATCATGAAGCAGGAACTCCTTCCAGGGGATACCATTATCTCCGACCTGGAAAATCCTGGCGTCAGGGTAAATCTTTCTGAACCTTTCAAGTCCCCTTTCTGTCCGGCTGGTCCCTGACTTAACTTCAACAGCTACAATTTTACTGCCTGACGAAAGTACGAAGTCAACCTCATAATTCCCTTCACGCCAGTAAGTTACAGGCATTTCATAACTGTCTGATGAATTTACCAGATGTGCACCAACAGCAGATTCGACTATTCTTCCCCACAATTCAGGTCGGTTTATAACTTCACTGAAGCTTTCTTTTGATGCCGAGCTCAGAAGGGCAGTGTTTCTTACCAGCAGTTTCGGGCTTGATAGTTTTTGCCTGACGAGGCTTCCGGAATACTTCTCTAGTCCGGTAAGAAGGCCGGCCTGGTTAAGAAGATTAAGATAGTGTGCAAGGGTAACTGTATTTCCTGCATCCTGAAGACGCCCCAGCATCTTGTTGTATGATAATATCTCTGCGGAATAATGGCAACCTAGATCGAGCAGTTGTCTCAGCAAGGCAGGCTTGTCGATCCTTGTCATGCTTAAAATATCCCTTGAGATTGCCGGCTCGACAAGAGACTCCCTGACATAGGCTTTCCATCTTTGCTCGTTACCGATCAGGGGAGCTGAACCGGGGTATCCTCCGAACCAGGCGTACTGCCCGGGTGTCCATTTGAAAGCTTTCTGCATTTCTGCAAGGCTCCAATGGCTTAAAGTCACAAGTTCGAACCGGCCTGCCAGAGATTCTGTCAGTCCCTGCTGCAGCAGAAGTCCCGAAGAACCTGAAAGAATGACTTTAATGTTGTTCTTCCGGAATGTATCCTCATCCCATTGGGCTTTTATTACAGAGCTCCATCCGGGGATCTTTTGTATCTCGTCAATAGCCAGGATATGTCCGGAGGCATCCTTCCCGGAGGCAAATCGTGCAGCTTCCCAGTGGCCTTCTATCCAGGTTCTGCCTTCGCCTACGGCCGAATCGGCAGATATGTAAGTGCTCCTGGTTCCCGATTTTTTCAGCAATTGAGATATCAGGGTTGTCTTACCAACCTGTCTCGGTCCGGATATCACCTGTATGAATCTCCTGCTTTCCGACAGCCTTTTTTCCAGGATGTCAAACTGGGGTCGTCTGTATTCTTTCATATTTTACTCAGCATACTGAGCAAAATTACTCATTATATTTAGTATTTCAAAAACTGATAAGGAAATTTCACCATGCTGTATTAAATTTTGCAACTTATATATCGGGGAATCCCGGCTTCTCCGTAATTAGTCCCTTGCACCTTCGCTAGCACCTCCGCAGGGTAGCTTCAGCGCCCGCGGAAAGCTTAGGTGCACAAAGGCGGGACGTCATTTGGCTGACGTCGTCATTTATGGTCATTCGGTTGCGCAGGTAATTTGGCCTGCGGCCGTAATTTGCTTCACTCTCCTCATTACTCATACCGGAGAGCTTCGACCGGGTTACTGGTAGCTGCCTTCCAGCTTTGCCAGCTCACAGTGAGTAATGCGATTCCCAGAGCCAGCGCCCCCGCCAGAGCAAATATCCACAAACTCAGGTTGGTTTTGTAGGAAAAGTTTTCGAGCCATTTATTCATTACCAGCCATGCGACAGGGCATGCAATAATAAAGGCAATAATTACCCAGCGAATGAAGTCTTTGTTGAGCAGGAATATTACTTCACCAATTTTCGCGCCGTTAATTTTCCTTATACCGATTTCTTTTCTCCTGAGTTCGATTACAAAAAGCGATAGCCCGAACAAACCAATACAGGAAATAAAAATGGCAATAAAAGAAAAGTATTTGAACAATT
>CAYQBZ010000271.1:0-5170 GCA_964415855.1 uncultured Rikenellaceae bacterium | reverse complement strand
TTCCATACCTGTGCAGCATTGTTCAGCAGAGCGCCTTCAGCAACTTTAATAATGGTTTCAATATCAATGTTTTCGAACCTGGTACCCATAACCAGGCTGTTTAAATTTGAAATGTATTCCTGATGGTGCTTTTTGTGATGATATCCCATTGTCTGCGTGGAGATATATGGTTCCAGGGATCCCATCTTATAAGGTAGCCGTGGTAATTCGAATTTCATGATATCAGTTAAGATATTGCGAACAAGATTTTCTTTTCCTGAAGCTTTAAAATATTTGCTGTCTAAATTTATTCAAATTAAAAACCTGTCGCATTAAGACAGGATTAATCATGGATTAAGATTCCATTAAGAATTACATGAAATGTTTACAGTGTCTTTAAAATAGAAGCTGCCATGCATAAAGCACGGCAGCTTTGTTAACTAATCAGACAGAGTTACTGGCAGTTTTGTTTCATGCGTTTGTAAGCCTTTTTCCATCGGGTGTGAAATACAGTCTTTTGGTCCGGCTGCCGTTAGCAAGTTTAACAGCGTAATGTTCAGCGACTTTATTCTGAGTGTCCTTTATTATTTCAGTATCTCCGACTATTTTCCAGCTTTTGTACTCTGTGTTGGCAATCGCTTTCTGGATAGCCGGAGGTACAGGTGCATTTTTATCTATGGTTCTGTAGCGTAAAAGCTCACCTTTAGCTGTGAAAACTGCGTAAATATCCGAACCGTTGGTTGATTTAAGAAATATTTCATAACGATTAACTGGCCCGGTATAATCCCTGTCAACAACCCAGCCATAATTTTTCAGTTCATACGGAAATGATCCCCATTTGACCTGTGTGCTGCCTTTGAACATTTCATCTGCTGCCTTTAATACGTCAACAGGAATATTACCTTTCTTAAGGGTAAGATCTTCAACCGGTATTTGCTCTTCGGTATCTGCAGGGATCGTCTGGGCGAACATGGGAGACATAAATACCAGTAAGAACATTAAAGAAAAATACATCTTTTTCATTTCAAATTTGTTTTAAATTGTTATTAAAAGTTGAATTCTAATTTTGTTTAACTGTCCTTTAATTTTCTATTACCTTTTTATTGAATAGTAAATTATAACCGAACAAATTTACAGTCAGTTCTGTCATGAGTGATTAAGACTGAATTAATGGTGGATTAAGAAAGGATTAAGATGTGATCGTTGTGAAGTTACTGTTGTTCTTCACTCACCATGTAACCAAATCCTTTTTTCGTATGAATAAGCTTTTTCCCTGTATCTTTGTCGATTTTTTTCCTCAGGGAGTTGATATGCACGTCAATAACATTAGTACCTGAATTAAAAGAATATCCCCAGATCTTTTCGGCAATATGGATCCTGTCAAATACTTTCCCGCTGTTACTTACAAGCAGTTCGAGTATTTTGAATTCCGTTGGAGTAAGCAGTATTTCCCTGTTATTTCTTTTAACCTTAACGGCAACCGTATCAATCTCAAGGTCTGCAATTTTCAGAACAGGACCGACAATTGCATCTCTGTTTCTCCTGTTTAATGCATTTATACGGGCATAAAGTTCCTTAAAGCTAAAAGGCTTGGTCAGGTAATCATCAGCGCCGGAATCAAAACCGGCAAGCTTGTCATCTTCTGAATCAAGAGAGGTCAGCATGATGACCGGCGTAAGGATGCTTTTATTCCTGATTTTTTTACAAAGATCAAATCCTGAGATCCCTGGTATCACAACATCCAGTATAATAACATCATATTTCCTTGCCAATGCCAGTTTCTCCCCGATTGTGCTGTCATATGCAATATCAACCTGGCAATCATGACTCTCAAGTCCGATTTTTACAAATGATGATATTTTGGGATCATCTTCTACCAGTAATATTTTCATGGCTCATATTATTAAATTCTGTCTGCAGTTATCATTCTGCAAGTTACTGAAAAGAATAATGTAACAGCCCGCGAAAATGGAGATCCATTTTTCCTGAATCCCTGGCAGAGGCTTATGGAAAGTATAAAAATATGTAAATTTGATACAATTACAGTGCACATGTTAACAGGTACCAACAACATATACACAGGCTCCATACGGCTACCAGAGAAACTATCATCTGCCTCCCGGCTAATATTATGGGTATCGCTTGCAGTTGTGTTCCTGATAAGTTCTCTTGATATCATATCATATATATCCGGTATTATAATATTTAAAAGGATTGAATCTCACTGGATCCCCATGAACCTGATCACTGCCGTATTCTTTATCCTGTCGGGGATCGCTCTTTATATATCACGGAACGCTTCTTTACGTAATGTGATAATTGTCAGGATAATAGCCATTACAATAACCCTGGTAAGCCTGCTTACAATTATTGATTATATTTATATTCTTGTCTCCGGAAAAGAGACACTGCTGACAAAAATACCTTTCCTTAAGATCTTCATATTATCTGTATACAGGATGGCATTCATGTCAGCGTTCATCTTCATGTTCACGGGCTGTATCCTTTATTTATTCTCATTGAATCATGGCACAGCTGATAACATAGCCCATGTGCTTATCTTCCCTGCGGCCCTGGCAAGTTACTTTATCCCAGTAAGCTACATCCTTAACATTTATACTCTGGATGAATTACTGAATACACAGGTTGCCCTTAATGCGGGCATTGCATTTTGTGCATTATGTACCGCGGTTTTCGTCATACGCCAGGATACCTGGTTTATGAGAGTCTTCACAAGCAAAAGTACAGGAGGGATACTTGCACGAAGGCTTCTGCCGGGGTTTATAGCCCTTCCATTAATAATAGGATGGCTGAGAATATACGGGGAGCATTCCAACCTGTTCGAGTCAGAGTTCGGAGTTGCGGTGGTGGCGCTTACATATACAGTATTTTTTATCCTGCTTTTATGGCTTGCCACAAGATCGGTCAACCTGATTGATGAAAAGAGAAATCTTTTTGAGGAAGCTTTAATCAAGACGTATAATGAGCTGGAGGCTGTAAATCTGCAGCTTGGCAGGGAACTGAAAGAACGTAACCTTGCCGAGGAGGCCCTTAGGAAGAGCGAGGCACAGCTTCTGGATCTCAATGCCACCAAAGACAAATTTTTTAATATTGTGGCTCACGACCTGAAGAATCCCTTTACAAGTATGCTGGGATCTACTGAGCTTCTTTACGAGAATATCAACAGGCTTGAGGCAGAAGAGATCAGGAAGCTTGCGAAAATACTTAACGACTCTGCAAAGAACGGCTATGCTATTCTGTTGAACCTTCTCGACTGGTCCAGGTCACAGACCGGATTGATTAAATATAATCCTGAAGAAATACACCTGGGAAAACTGATAGATGAAAATATCTCAAGTCTGGAGCTATACGCAGCAAACAAGGAGATCAGACTGACCTCGGAGGTAGGTAAGGGCATAATAATTATAACAGATAAAAATATGCTGAATACGGTTCTGCGTAATCTTCTGAGCAATGCCATAAAATTTACTCACAGGTCCGGTAATGTTATTGTCAGTTCTGATATCATGGATAATGAGGTCATAGTATCGGTAAAAGATACGGGTACAGGGATCTCTGAGGGAAATATTCAAAAACTGTTCAGGCTGGACTCCCGGTTCCAGCTGCCCGGTACTGATATGGAACAGGGAACAGGGTTAGGACTTAAGCTGAGCAGGGAATTTGTGGAGAAGCTTGGCGGAAGGATATGGGTGGAAAGTGTTGAAAATACCGGCAGCGTTTTCTCTTTTACAATACCTGTACAGTCCAGAGATATGTAGATGCAATGCAGGCCGTATTCTTCAGTGCCGGCAGTGTATCCTACCTGCCAAAGCGCGGATTGACAACATTATTATAAATTGATCCGAAGGTGTAGTTAATACTCAACGACCCACCGACCTCAAACTTCGTAGCCTGCTGTTTAAGGCGCAGAAGCCTTTCAGCTTCAGATATAGTACCTTTCCTCTGGTTAAGCCGGTTATTAATATAGCCTGCTTCTCCGTTTATGGAGAATGACAATCCCTTAACAATTCTTATCCTGATATAACCGTCGATCTGTATGCTGTTCTTGGTGAAATCGTGAAAATAGTTTGATCCTAACACAGAGAGGTTAACAGATCCCCATTTTTCCTGGACCTGGTAGGCTATTCTCAGGTCCTGTCTGAACCGGTGTTCGGATTTCAGGTTAAATATTGAGGTGTCCATATAGTTACTGTACTCATAACCTGCGCTGTATAGGATTCGCAGCTGCCTGTGGGTGGACTCTGAATAAGGGAACAGGTCATATTCAGCAGCGGGCATGAACTGATGCCTCAGTTCATAATTTGACTCGCTCGATCTTCTCAGGTTCCATCTCAGGCCTGCCGACCAGTGCTCTCCGAGGCTTTTTACAAACATAAGATTGACTGATTCGCTATTTCTTATATAGGTGGTATCATTTTCTCCCTCTATGAACCGTTGTCTGTTATAACTCTGGAAAAAATTGATCTCCAGCTTCATATCCTCAGTTACTTTTGAGACAGCTGCAGAGTTGAACAGGTTCAGCTGCCTGTAAGTCTATTCTGCATTGAACCTCGGACTGGTTCGCAACTCAAAAACCCAGTTATTCCACTTGTCCTCCGGGACCTCGGGTTTGAAATCTGAGGTATTAACTATCTTAACTTCATTGATGAAAGGCGTTTTGGCAATATATCTCACGAGCCCTATTTTAAGAAGGTTTGTCTGCTCTTCCCTTATTACCGGCCAGGTCATATCCGGATTGCTGGTATACACCAGTGTGTCATTCATTCCTTCAAATTTACTGAGGCCCTGGAAGGAATAAGTGTAGCGGTCTCCTCCGCTTCCTGTATTCTGCCTTGTAACCCTGATATATACCTGGGCTTCGTGAACGTCCCTCACATAATTAACATATGGAATTTCCTCCCTGGTGTAATTTATGTCGCAGTTGCACTCCAGGAATACATTCAGGGCAGCTTCCCTCGATTTGGACGGTTCAGGTTCATCAGGTATGCTGTCCCCTCTTAATGAAGAAGAGAGGCTGCTTATGAATATTATTAAGGAAAGGTGTAGTGTCAGTTTAATCATAATCAATTATTTAGAGGTATTGCAACGATAATCTCAAATATCCATGGAATACCGGGATAACATATCTTTATAGTCTAACACCGGTATACCGGTTAGGTTCAAAGTGAAT
>CAYQBZ010000270.1:0-5189 GCA_964415855.1 uncultured Rikenellaceae bacterium | reverse complement strand
ATAGTAACAAATTGAAAATACAAATGTTAATTTATTATTGAGCTGCCAGGAAAAATCATTTATGATCTTAATTGTATTTAATCTAAATAAAGACACAAAAATATAAAAAATATGCGATTCTGAGGAAGAAATGACCTTAAAATTTGATATATATAGTATCAATATTAAGTTTGAAATTATGAGTCATATTATATTTGTGAATACAAATTATTTCTAACTTACACCCTGTTTTAATTGCCTTCCCGGTATATTCTCTTAGTCATCCTCATATGGAAAAAGTTGTCAGGCTGCTGTTCGTCAGCAAAGGCAGAAAATTATTCATGCTGCTCTTTATTATGTCCTGCCCCTTGTCTCTCTTCGCAGGAACAGGCGGGCCTCCTGCAATAGGGCCGGTAAGATTTGAATTCATAATTTTCGGAATGACACTCCTTGGAGTAGCATTGTTCCATAAACATACTTTCCGGGTAGCTCTTATCGGACTTTCAGCTCTTGTTATCTACAAACTGATATTTGATCCCGGATTTAGTTTTCCAGGTCATTTCCTGGGGAAGGTCCCGCTTGGTGAACAACTCCTGCATAAAAGCCTTAGGGAAGGAGAATGGGGCATCCTCCTGAACCTCCTGGGACTTCTGCTTGGATTTTCAATCCTATCAAAGATATTTGAAGACTCAGGCATACCCGACATGCTTCCCAGGTACCTGCCAAATGACTGGAAAGGACCTTTCGTACTTTTAATTTTCGTATTTATCCTCTCTTCATTCCTCGATAACATTGCAGCTGCCCTTATAGGCGGGACCATTGCCCTTGTTGTCTTTAAGGACAAGGTCCATCTGGGATATATTGCAGCTCTGGTGGCAGCAAGCAATGCGGGCGGCAGCGGCAGCGTTGTCGGGGATACCACTACTACTATGATGTGGATTGATGGAGTAAGCGCAATAAATGTCATTCATGCTTACATAGCTGCTTTTACGGCACTTCTCATATTTGCCTTCATAAGCTCACATCAGCAGGACAGGTATCACAGTATACAGGCGGATCCTTCACCTGACGTTAAAATCGACTGGACCAGGATCTTTAATGTTGGTCTTATACTGGCCGGGGCCATATTATCAAATATACTCTATGATATGCCTGCCCTGGGCGTGTGGATCGCCATCCTGCTTGGTGCCTTACTAAGGCCGGTACCATGGAAAGAGGTACCTGCAGCTATCAAAGGAACCATTTTCCTCCTTTCACTGGTCTCATGTGCCGCAATGATGCCCGTTGAAGAACTGCCGGATGCCTCATGGCTAACTGCTTTTTCGCTGGGCTTCCTTAGCTCCGTATTTGATAATATCCCTCTCACCAGGCTTTGTCTTGAACAGGGACATTACGACTGGGGAATGCTGGCATACAGTGTAGGCTTCGGCGGCTCAATGATATGGTTCGGATCATCAACGGGAGTAGCGATCACAAATAAATTTCCCGAAGCACGCGATGTTGTAGGATGGATCAGGAAGGGATGGCACGTAATAGTGGCATTTATTATCGGATTTTTTATCCTGCTACTGATTAAGGGTTGGGAACCAGCTGATAATAAAGAGCATAAAATAATTAATTGTCCTGTCCCCGGATGTCCCTGGGGAAATAAGACAGAGATCATAAAATAGCATTAGCGATTATAAAACCGGACCAGATACATTTATACTGCTTTCCCGGAAAGGAATTTCATATGTCATTTAAATAGCTATTTTTACGTTTCATTAAACAAATAATAAATTAGCTTTTATATGAATACCAAATCATTCCTTACTCTCATCAGACCTTCCAGAAAAATATTCCTGCTTATTATACTCTCGATTTTCCCGCTTATCACATATTCCGCCACAGGTACACCGCCAGCCATAGGCCCTATAAGACTTGAATTTATCATTTTCGGACTGATTCTGCTTGGTGTGGCCCTTTTTCATAATCAGACATTCTGGGTGGCACTTATCGGATTAACGGTTTTGCTGACATTCAAGATTATATTTGATCCGGGATTTCACCTTTTTGAGCATTTATTTGGAGAAACTCCATTTGTTGATCAACTCATGGACAAAGAGTTACGACAGGGAGAATGGGGAATAATACTTAACCTTGGAGGTCTTCTCCTTGGTTTTGCCCTGCTTTCAAAGATCTTCGAGGAATCAGGTGTTCCTGACATACTTCCCCACTACCTGCCCAATGACTGGAAGGGTCCACTGACACTGCTGGTATTCGTCTTTATCATGTCGGCTTTCCTTGATAATATTGCTGCTGCACTTATAGGTGGTACAATAGCACTGGTAGTTTTCAAGCACAAAGTTCACATAGGTTACCTTGCAGCTATTGTCGCCGCAAGTAACGCCGGAGGTGCCGGCAGCGTGGTCGGAGACACCACTACAACAATGATGTGGATTGACGGGGTGAGCGCTTTTAATGTACTCCACGCTTTTGTTGCGGCGATATTTGCATTCCTGATATTTGCGTGGATAGGATCACATCAGCAGGATAAATATTTCAGGATACAAAAAGACGCCACTCCCGGTATTAAGGTCAACTGGACCAGGATCATTGTAGTCGCCCTCGTACTTGCTGGTGCAATCGTATCGAATATAGAATATGACATGCCTGCTCTTGGAGTCTGGCTTGCATTGATCATTGGTGCCTTAATCATAAAAGTTCCGTGGAAAGAGATACCCGGATCAATAAAAGGGACTGTTTTTCTTCTTTGCCTGGTAATGAGTGCATCGATAATGCCTGTGGAAGAGCTCCCTGATGCTTCCTGGTACACCTCATTTTCACTGGGCTTTCTTTCATCAGTATTTGATAATATCCCTCTCACCAAACTATGTCTCGACCAGGGACATTATGACTGGGGAATGCTGGCCTATACAGTTGGATTTGGAGGTTCAATGGTATGGTTCGGATCATCAGCAGGTGTTGCTCTTACAAACAAGTTCCCTGAAGGCAGGGATGTCTTTCTATGGTTAAGAAAAGGGTGGCATATTATTCCTTCCTATATTTTCGGTTTCTTTATGCTCTTTTTTATTATGGGCTGGGAACCCGCTGATAACAAGGAGCATAAGATTGAGAACTGTCCTGTTCCCGGTTGCCCCATGGCGAAAAAGCCCGCAACCGGAGCCGAAACCGGGATGTTGTATTATCCCGGACCACTGAAATAATTCAAGGGAATGGGGCCTGATACTAGCTGCTCTCTGTGAATTCCTTAAGCAGCGACTGGAATATCTCTTTAACCGAAGATATCTTTGTAGCCCTGAATGCATTTGCGCCTGCAAATGCATAGCCACTGTCAAAATTGCCCTTGAGCGCATTTATAAGAGCTACAATAATACAATACGGACTTTTCGATATATCACACGTCTTGATACATTTGAAAGGACATTTCTTCGGCTGTTTCCTTCCATCACGCATTTTCAGAATAAAATTACTGAGTATAGCCCGGCCCGGCATGCCCACCGGACTCTTAATAATTTCAATATCCTTACTCTCAGCATTTATATAAGCCAGTTTAAATTCAAGTGAGGCATCGCATTCATCTGTTGTAACAAACCTTGTTCCCATCTGTACCCCGGCAGCTCCCAGGTCAATAATCCTGTGAATATCATTACCTGTATATATCCCCCCTGCCGCAAACAGTGGAATCCTTACATTATATTTATTCTCAAAGGTCCTTAGCTCACTGACAATCTCCGGAACAAGCTTTTCGAGTGAATAATCCTGGTTATCTATCTGATCCTCCTTAAAGCCAAGATGTCCTCCGGCCTTTGGGCCCTCGACTATGACCGCATCGGGCAGATAGTCATAATTTGATTTCCATTTTTCACATATTATCCTGGCAGCTCTTGCTGAAGAAACAATAGGCACCAGCTTTGTGGTACTCTCTTTATTCAGGAAAGAGGGGAGATCAAGAGGAAGACCTGCTCCTGCAGTTATTAAATCCACCTTTTCTGCGATTGCTGTTTTTATCATATCGGCAAAATTGGTCATCGCGACCATAACATTTACACCGATCACTCCCAGTGTCTTTTCACGTGCTTTTCTTATCTCTTCCCTGAGGCCATGTATGCTTGCTGCTAAAAAATCCGTTGAAAATTCTTTATATAACAGACCCAGACCTGCGCTCGAGATAACACCCACTCCACCCTCATTTGCAACTGCAGATGCCAGTCCTGAAAGAGAAATTCCAACTCCCATCCCTCCCTGAATTATGGGAACTGCAATAGCAAGATTCCCAAGTCTGATTCCATTCATTCACTAATATTTAATTTTACAAAGGTACGGTAATAAACCGATATTGAGCAGGAAAACAGTAATTTAACATTAATTAAGTTATTAAGGGTATAAAAACACTTCCTGCACCATGGCTTTCTTTAGCCTGCGCAGCTTTTGCGCCCAATGAATTGAAGGTGCAGGGGCACAAAGAACAAGTATCTGTAACCAGTATTATACAAGCTTGAATTTCTTTTGCAAGGCATAAACATTTGATGTTTTATGATGGAATAAAAATCTTAACTTTAGACCTGTAATAACATTATGCCGTCATGAAGAGAATAATTTTAGCCGCGTTAGGCCTCATCCTGGCAAATCTTACTATCCGGGCACAGGCTGAAAAGGAAATTAGTTCTGAGATAAAGCATGTTACCGTATTTCCCGACAGGGCTCAGATTGACCATGTAGTGTCTTTTTCTGTCGCTGCAGGAAAGACAATCCTGAGGCTCTCCGGTCTTTCACCCTATATCGATTCCCAGAGCATCCAGGTAAAAGGTCTCGGCGATTTTATGATCCTTTCAGTAAATCATCAGAACAATTTCCTTCAAAACCTTGAGGATTCTCCCGATGTAAAAAACATCAGAAGTCAGATAGAGAATCTTCAATTAAAGGTTGAAGATGAAAAAACTGCAATAAGTGTCATAAGGGAGAAGGAAGCTTTCCTGATTGCAAACAGGGCAATGCTGGTAAAGGAAACAACATTCACTACCGATCAGTTCAGGAGCATGATGGACCTTTATACAAGTAACATGGACCAGGTGAAAATGTCTGTCCTTAAGAAAGAGAGAATGATAAAAGAGTACGAAAAACAGATATCAGCCCTTCAGCAACAGATCTCCTCAAAGCTGGGAAAACAACAACTGCCGTCAGGTGAGATACATGTTACCGTAAGATCG
>CAYQBZ010000269.1:0-5215 GCA_964415855.1 uncultured Rikenellaceae bacterium | reverse complement strand
TATTTGTAAAACGGACACCCCTTTCTGCCAGCTTATCAATATTGGGAGTTTTGATATAAGTATTACCCGAACACCCAAGAGCATCGGCCCGCTGGTCATCAGCAAACAGGATAAGGATATTCGGCTTCTGCGCATGTGCGGTAACACCAATTAAAGGTACCAATCCTAATAACAGTTTTCTCATATAAGTCTAATTAAACATTACTAAAACCAGGTCTGAATATAAACAAATACCCTTCCTGAGATAATAGTCCTGTTAACAGGATCATATCTCCTGTGATCATACAACTTCAGGCATCCTGTAATTATCACGATAAGAGGTCTTCAGAAATCTGTCGGCTTCCCTGTTGTCAATAAAACGCTCGTTTTCACTATCGAATAATAGTTGCCTGTTACCGGTACGATATGCGATGTTAGCCAGGTGTACAAGGGTGGCGCTCAGGTGTCCCTGTTCCGCTGTACAATTAGGCCTCTTCCGTGTTCTGAGTGACTCAATGAAATTTCTCTGGTGATCCGCATCAGGGAAGATCCCTCCATCCTGAGCAATGATCGTGGAATCAGGTCCTTTCACCTGCCATCCTCCTCCGTGCCTGCCAAGGTACATGAGCCCCTCAGTACCATATATTTCTGTTCTTGTTGCATTTGTCCTCCAATCGGGAAAAAGAGCCTGATCCATACGGATATTACCGGGAGTTTTCTTCATATAATTTGTTGCATTACCACTGTCACATGTAAGAACAAACTTACCAAAATCGAAAGTGACAGACTGAAACTCCGGTGTTTCTTTTTCAGAACCCCATACAAAATTTCCTCCCCATCCGTATACCGATTCCGGATGACCCGGATCGCCAAGCACCATACGTGCCAGATCGAGTACGTGACTGGCATCATCCGCCAGGACACCTCCGCTGTAGGCCCAGTAATCTCCCCACCCTCCACGGCTTTCCATATCGTGAATATTTGGATTATAGGGAACGTAAGGTGCCGGTCCGAGCCAGGCATCCCAGTTCAGACCTTCCGGTATTGCACTGTCTGGTTTCGGAAGCCATTTTCTCCCCCCGAGCATGTTATACGATTTTACTGTTACTATTGTTCCAAGCTTTCCGCTTTGGACATACTCTCTCGCTGAAAAAGCATATGAAGCACTTCTGTTTTCAAAACCTACCTGGACAATGCGATTATACTTAATGGCTGCTTCAACCATTTTGCGGCCTTCCCATATGCTTATCGACGGATTTTTTTCCACAAAAACATCCTTACCGGCCTGGCAGGCCCAAACTGCCGCCAGGGAATGCCAGTGCTCAGGAGTTGCTATCCATACGGCATCGACATCCTTATCGTCGAAAACCTCTTTCATGTTACCTGATCGTTGCGGCCTGTATCCCAGTTCCTTCTCAACTGCAGAGACAGCTCTTCGCGCTTTCAGGTCATTAACATCGCACACTGTCTTTACTTCAACATTCTCATTTACCTTACACGCGGAAATTATTGTTTCCGTTCCCCGTGCACCTGCACCGATAAGCGCAAGTACAATCTTATCATTTGCTCCCATGTAAGATGATACCACGGGCATAACTGAAACACCAAGTGAAACTCCCGCTGTCCCAAAAACAGTCTTATTTATGAAATCACGTCTTTTCATCTTACCTGTTGATTGCTTTTATTTAACAAAAAATCCACAGCATTAAACATGATCTGTCTGAACTGATCAGTTTTCCAATCTTCCCAGTGTCCCATTGAGGTATATACTACCGTTCCATTATCCCGGTTGTTTATCCAGAGAACAGGTTCTTCCGGCCTGTCAGGGATAGCACCCAGGAGCAGCACCTGGACACCTGAAGATCTTAGCGGCCTGTTCCTGTACAGACTGTTGAGAGTGGCAACATGTCCTGTGAAACTATCAGGAGCAACTCCGTTAAGAAGGGGATGGTTCTCCATACCCGGGACTATTGTAAAGACTATTCCCACCTTCATGGTTCCATAATGCCCCTGGTAATTACCTCCAAGGATATCCTTATCAAAGTCGGTCCATTGATCCAGATACTCCGGTTCCAGTACACCTGACGCATACATACCCGGCTGCTCATTTAGCACCGGATGCTGGGCATCAAAGGCATGACTGGCTGTTCGCAGGCCAAGAATTGGTCTTCCGCTGCCAACATATCCTCTGATAAGGCTCATCTGTTCTGAAGGCAATGCTCGCCGCCTCACCTGCATTACTGCCAGATCAGCATCCTTTAATATCTGCAGGTTTTCTATATTATGGATACCTTCTCCTTCATACACAGGCTTTCCTAGGGCAAATTCGCAATTCACACCTTCTTTCAGCAATAACTCATGAGCAAATTCTGGCAGTGTCTGGTTGGCATGATATTCATTTTCAGCAATAATAAACGCTATCAAAGGACGATCGTCATTCCGGAACCTGAACTGTTTTTCTCCCGTAAGATCAGTGGAGACAATTGTCGGGCAGACATAGGTCTCAATATATTCATTGACCAGGCTGTTGCCGGTAAAATGTGAAACCTCAGGCCATCGTTCAGAATTGTACATAGTATCCGTCAGGTCTCGCATCAAGACGACATTCATGCCCAGCCTTACCATATTCCGTAAACCAAATGAACGTCCTATAACACACATATTTGTATGAACTCCCATCAGGATCACATTTTTTATGCCTTTCTTTTCAAAAAGTCCTGCTATCTCTTCCCCCGAGGCACTTATAGCATCGACATCAGCAATTTCAATGATATCGATCTCATGTGTCCACAGCCAGTTCTCCTTACATTCCGGGGAACAGTCACAACCTCCGTCAGACTGGTCGACCGGCCATACTGCATCTTTTTCCGAATCCAGTTTACTGTCGCTTATAAGCCCTGACGCCTTTTTGCTCCTGTATCTGCCTCCCAGTTTCCGTGCAGGATGATCCTTATAATAGTCAATACAGTCACTCGGTGCATGAACAATCAATATTCCCTTATCACGTGCAGATGAAACCACTTTATTCATGAAAGGAGCCATTTCGGCGACCCTTGCCGCTGCACTTTTGCACCAGTGGTCATTCCACATGTCGCATATGATAATGGCTGTCTCATCAGGTTGCCACTCCTGTATCTCACATACACGTATGTATGAAGCCGGTGACTCATCTGAAGGAGTCAATCTCTGAAGCGACATTTTCAATGTACGGGCACCATTTTTCACCTGAGAATACGCTGTAAATGAGCTGCATGCGTATAACATCAAGGTCAAATAAACAAGCATGAATCGGGTTTTCATTGTAATATATACAAGTTATAACAGTCTGCTGCCTGGCTGATGCTTATATAAGGTCACAGGTTTATTCTTTGACAACAGGCAACCTGGAATGAGTTTCATCCAGCCATTTCTCAAGCTCCCGGTTAAGCTTCCTGACCATATCAGGTCTTTCATTTGCAAGGTCGTTCTTCTCCGGCATATCCTCTTTCAGGTTGTAAAGTTCAAATGTTGTTCCTTCATATTGCTTTATCAGTTTCCAGTCACCATCCCTCACAATGCTGTAAGGCACCACATCAGAACCCCTGTAATGCGGGAAATGCCAGAAGAGTGGAACGATGCTAATTTTCTTTTCCCATAATGCCCTGCTAATATCCCTTCCATCAATAATGGTTTCAGGCAGGGAGGTTCCTGTCAAAGAACATACAGTGGGCAATATATCAACAGTTGATACCGGAATCTCACACGTCGTTCCGGCCCTTATCTTCCCTTTCCAGCTGACGATCATTGGAATGCGGATACCACCCTCATAAGGATACCCCTTACCGGATCGAAGGGGAGAGTTATCAGTGGATCCGATCAGACCGCCGTTATCAGATAAAAATATCACGATTGTATTCTTGAGGAGATTATTCTCTTCAAGTGTCTTCATTAACACTCCGACTGTTTTATCCATGCTCTCCACCATTGAAGCATATACAGGATTCTTTTGTCCGTCAACCACCTGTTTCGATCTGTACCTGGTGATCATATCCTCCTTTGCCATCAGTGGTGTATGTACTGCATAAGTACACATATTTATAAAGAATGGCGCATCCTTATGTTCCTCCACCACGGTTTTCAGCTCTGATGCAAGCCGGTCGACGAGATACTCACCTTCCAGCCTGGGTTTGAGATTCGGGAATCCAACACCCTTTTCATTCCTGTAAGGATCAAAGTAATTGACAGGCTGTCCCATATCATTCCCTGCAATATTAAGGTCGTATCCCTGTTTTTCCGGATAATAGTCATCAGGACCAAGGTGCCATTTTCCGATGTGGCAGGTGAAGTATCCCTGTTTTTTCAGGACTTCAGCTATTGTTATCTCGCTTAACTCCATCCAGAAGGGGTTTGACGGAGTTCTCAGCTTCCTGTTACCATTTTCCACCCAGGGCTCCGGTGCCCTTACATCGGATGTATTGAGCTGGAAGCGTGCTCGTATCCAGTCGGTCACCCCGACCCGCGAAGGATAACGCCCTGTCTGCAGCGATGCTCTTGTAGGTGAAGATACTGCGCAGGCAGCATATGCATTGGTAAATACCATACCCTGTTGTGAAAGCCTGTCGATATTGGGCGTCTCATAATATTTACTGCCCATGAACCCGACATCTTTCCATCCAAGATCATCTATCAGCAGGATAACAATATTAGGCTTATCAGCGATCTTTGCCGTATGAGGCTGTGCACTGCCTTTTGCAACGGGGACAATACCCAATGTTGTTATTAACAATTTATTTATCATACCTGGGGCAGTTTCCATGGTTGCCTGTAACCCGGGATGAGGTAGCTGTTAGCTTCAGTATCGTTTGTAAATTCAGATCCATTCCATACCAGTTTTTTGCCGGTACGATATGCAATATTACCCACTGCAGAGAATTTGGCAATATGGGCAGCTATTTCCGGGTTGACATTTGTTTTCCTGTTCCTGCTGCGGATACAGTCGAGATGATTCTGTACATTGTTTTTCAGACCTTCCCCCGTCCCTTTCTTCCATGGGACCGCCTCCATCCTGGTAACATTGTTGACCACTTCGGGTATCACTTCCCACCCTCCACGGTCAACAACAAGGGTCCCGTTCTCGCCTACAAAACCCAGTACCGCATTTCTTCCATAACCGCCATCATTAATTCCTATGGCATGATCCCACATAACATTGAATCCATCAAATTCATAAATTGTCTGCAGGCTGTCAGGTGTCTCA
>CAYQBZ010000268.1:0-5227 GCA_964415855.1 uncultured Rikenellaceae bacterium | reverse complement strand
GCGGCCGACGGGAGTAATTTGGTGTTGCGGAGAGAGGGGGATTCGAACCCCCGGTTCGCCGGAAGGCGAACAACGGTTTTCGAGACCGCCGCATTCGACCACTCTGCCATCTCTCCAAAATTATCACTCTGTAGTGACTTGCCATCTATCCTGCCAGGAATGGTCCCTGATCTTCTCTTATTGAGGCAGACAAAAATAGCAAATATTTCTCTTCCGGTAAGTTTACCCTGGAAATAAGAATCCAAGCTGCCAAAAATAATTGCCAACGGGAAATAAAATTAATTAAGTTTATTTTGATTACGATTTATAATAGACTTATTTTGTGTGGAATATCTTACAATAATAATTATTTAAGCAAACAAAATCATGAGAAAAGCTGATAAAATCCTGTTATTAGTCGTATTGTTTTATCTGGTCATTTCGGGATGTAATAATAAATCTGAAATTGATAAAAGCAATCCGTTTTTTTCAGAGTATGACACACCGTTTGAAGTACCTCCTTTTGAAAAAATAATGGCAAAACATTATATGCCAGCTTTTGAAAAAGGCATGGCAGAAGGGAAAGAAGAAATACAAGCTATTGCAACTGCCAGAAAAGCACCTTCATTTGAAAACACTGTAGAAGCCCTCGACAGGGCAGGAGATCTCCTGTCTAAGGTTTCAGAGGTTTTCTTTGCACAATCATCAGCCAATACAAGCGATTCGCTGCAGAATATTGAGATTGAGGTTTCTCCTCTTCTGTCAGCATACAGCGACGAAATTTTGCTTAATCATGATCTGTTTGAAAGGATTAAATCAGTATATGATAACCAGGAGAAATTTAACCTGACAGCCGAACAGAAATTTCTGCTCGAGAATCTGTATAAGGGATTTGTCAGGAACGGAGCCAATCTCAGTGAACAGGACCAGGATACTCTTAAGGTACTGAACCAGAAATTATCTGTACTTACCGTTAAATTCAGTCAGAATGTACTGAGTGAGACAAATAACTACAGGATGTATGTAAATAAAGAAGACCTCCGTAATCTGCCGGAATCACTTATCTCTGTTGCCGCTGAAACTGCAAAAGCTGACGGAAAAGAAGGTGAATGGGCATTTACAACGCAGAGACCCAGTATTTTCCCATTCCTTCAGTATTCTGAGAACAGGGATCTCAGGGAGGAAATATTTCATGCTTATATTAACAGAGGTAACAATGGTAATGAGTATGACAATAATAAGATACTAGCTGATATTGTTAGATTAAGGGCACAGAGAGCCAGGCTTCTCGGCTATAAAACGCATGCCGATTTTGTACTTGAACCACGGATGGCTAAAGTGCCGGAAAACGTATTCAGCCTACTTGATAACCTTTGGAGCAGGGCAATCCCCGTTGCTGAAAGCGAGGTTAAGGAGATGCAGAATATAATAAACAAGGAAGGTGGGAGATTTAAACTCGAGCCATCCGACTGGTGGTATTATGCCGAGAAACTGCGCAAAGAGAAATATGATCTGAATGATAACGAATTAAGACCATATTTTAAACTTGATAATGTCCGTAACGGTATCTTTACAGTTGCCAACCAACTTTTTGGCATCACCTTTACGGCCATCCCTGATATCCCTCGTCCTCATCCGGAAGCTCAGGCGTTTGATGTTAAGGATTCGGATGGTTCACATCTCGGAGTTCTGTACATGGATTTCTATCCAAGAGAAAGTAAACAGCAGGGAGCATGGTGCGGCACCTACAGGAGTTATCATATAGTTAATAATAAAGGTATTACACCGGTGGTTACCACTGTATTTAACTTTACAAGACCTTCAGGTGATTTGCCTGCTCTTCTTAGTATTGAAGAAGCCACAACTATGTATCACGAATTTGGCCACGCATTGGATGCTCTCTTCAGTAAGAGTACGTATAACCAGACATATATAGCGTGGGATTTTGTGGAGCTGCCTTCGCAGCTAATGGAACACTGGGCGACAGAGCCGGAAGTATTGAATATGTATGCGAAACATTATATTACAAATGAACCAATCCCTGCCCAGCTTGTGGAAAAAATTAAGAACAGCGGATACTTTAACCAGGGATTTGAAACGGTTGAATATCTGGCTGCATCACTCCTCGACATGAAATATCATACGCTTGAAGCTCCTGCAATAGTAGATGTACAGAACTTTGAGAAAGATTATTTCAATCAGATAGGATTGATACCGCAAATAGTATCCCGTTACAGAAGTACTTATTTCCTTCACATGGTAGGAGGTTACGATGCAGGTTATTATAGCTACATATGGGCTGCTGTTCTTGACAATGATGCATTTGAGGCATTTAAGGAAAAAGGAATATTTGATAGAACTGTTGCTGCTTCATACCGGAAGAATATACTTGAGAAAAACGGGACAATGGATGCGATGCAGATGTTTGTGAACTTCCGTGGACGTGAACCGGTAATTGAACCTCTTTTAAAGAACCGTGGACTGATGCAGGATACAGGGAATTAAGATCAGAACGCGCCGCTGATTTCTTCCAGGCTTAAACCTAGCATATTACGGGAAACGGTATTAAGGGTGCCCGGGTCACCTGTCAGATGCATTGTTACCTGCGTGTGACTCAAACTTTCCCCGGTTTTCAGGGTAGCAGCGGGAGACGAGGTTTCAAGCTCATAAAAAGGGCCCATCTGAGAACCGTCTTCCAGGGGACCGTCATTATATGAGTTAAGTGCATCTCCTGAATATGGATCTTCCTGCAGTTGCCATGAAGAGTTGACATAATCAATCATCCCTTCAGGCAACCTGCACATCAGTATTGTAAGCACCTTATTTTCTGAATCATAGCTACCCATTGTGCCAGTTGCCCGTGATGGCGATATCCCTATCTTCCCTCTGCTTTTCCCATCAGCCCTCAAAAAAATATGACCCCCGGATATCTTTAGACGATCGTCTGATATCTTTCCAAAATAATCGTCGTTAACTATTCTTCCCATCA
Organism: uncultured Rikenellaceae bacterium; assembly: GCA_964415855.1. Taxonomy (GTDB): domain Bacteria; phylum Bacteroidota; class Bacteroidia; order Bacteroidales; family VadinHA17; genus LD21. The sequence goes on along the minus strand of CAYQBZ010000268.1, from coordinate 2,259 downwards.
GGTTCTCATCCCCTTCCTTATAGGGTATTACTATTACAACAGCAGGGGATGGATTAAACATTCCCAGCATCCAGATAGAAAGAAGGCCTGTCTTTTTTACCCATGGAGATACTCCTTTATTTATGATTGTATTTACTGATCTGTAGGCAACACATTTCAAACCTGTTATGTCTGTCTTAACCATGGCGCTTATTTCATTATCAGCAAGCAGGATAACCTGTCTTTCAATACGGAGTCTAAAAGTTGTTCCACTATAGTTATCTGTAACAATGTCTTTTGCAAACGTAGCTGATGAGTCGCTTAATGATATTATATCGTAAGGCAGTGTGTCAATAAAATCAGGTGTCTGCCAGTTGTCATAAACAAAAGGTTCTCCTTTTTTAAAGAAAATTGAAAACTGGCCACCTTCAGGTCCAAGCCATAATCTTTCCTCTCCACCAAAAGCATTTATATGGGGAAGCACCTTACCGGAAGATATAAGCTCCCTGTTAATCCACCCGAAGCTGAATCCTTCATTTCCATCAGCAGTACTGGTCATTACCCTTCCCTGCCAGGATGGAGCCAGGGTAATTGCTGAATGTTTATTCTTTAATTCAATAACAGAGATATATCTCTTCAGGAAATCTCTGTTATTACCATACTGTTTAATACTGTCTGAAGCCATTATTGAATTATTTCTATTTGAGCTGTCTGAACAGGTACATGAGACGAATACCATTGCGACAGTGATATAAATTGCTATAGTTCTCATTGGACATATATTGATCAGTAAAATATTATGTGCTAAGATATTGATAATCGGATTATTTTTGCAATTTTCAGGATATTATGATCTGTAAGAGTTTATATGGTTTGGATGCTGATGAAATATTTGATATAATCAGCCCTATGGGATTTACCAGGGTTCATGCTGTATCAATTGCCCTAGGTATTTACAGGAAAAGGAAGACAGACATTTCCCAAATAACAGGGATCCCTGGAAAATTGAAAAAAAAGCTTGCCGGTAAGAAAAGTATAGGTAACTTTTTACCGATTGATTTCCAGGTATCAGAAGATCAGACTATTAAATATATCTTCTGCTCAGATAAGAGCAAAATGTTTGAGACAGTTTATATACCCGGGGAAAAAAGAAATACGGTTTGTATTTCTGTCCAGTCAGGTTGCAGAATGGGGTGTTCCTTCTGTGCTACAGGTAGTTACGGTTTTTATGGTGACCTTTCAGCAGGAGAGATGGTGAACCAGATACTCAGCATACCAGATTCAGGTTGTATTACCCATATCGTATTTATGGGAATGGGAGAGCCGATGGATAATCTCGGGAATGTTCTTAAAGCCTGTAAAATAATTACTGCTGAATGGGGGCTGGCAATTAGTGCACGTAATGTAACAGTCTCCTCTGCAGGTATAACTCCCGGCATAATAGAATTTCTGGATAAGTCCCAATGTAACCTTACAGTCAGTCTGCATTCTCCTTTTCCTGAAGAAAGAAAGAAGGTTGTTCCTTTGGAAAAGTTATATCCAGTAAAAGATATTATTGGTATAATGAAAAATTACCCGGTAAGAAAGAAGAGACGGTTGAGCCTTGCATATGTTATGATCAGTGGTGTCAATGATTCCATATCGCATCTGGAAGGGCTCAAGGCTCTTCTTGGGGAGTCAAAGGTCAGAATTAACCTCCTGCCATATCATCCGGTTCGGGGAGAGCTCAACAGATCATCATCGTCGGAAAGAATGCGCTTTTTCAAACACAGTCTTATTGTTTCGGGGATCTCAGCCTCAATACGTAGATCAAGAGGGGTGGATATTTCTGCAGCTTGTGGACTTCTGGCATCAGAAATGAAACACGTGTGATTCTGTAAAGATAATTTTGTATGGTTAAAAAAAAGAAGATTTAGGAGTTTTCCTGTTCATGTATATTATATTTATAGAAAATTATTACAATGAAAAGAAGTCTTTACCTGTTTCTCTGTATTATACTGCTTACAACGGCATGCAGTACCGGGTCGAAAACAAACAGTCACAGCGATTATGCAATAATCCCTGACCCTGTCTCACTGGTCGAGTTAAACGGACATTTTACCTTTTCCGGAAAGACCAGGATAGTTCTCTCTCCTATGAATGAAGAGACGAAGCTGGCGGCAGATTTTTTGTCTCTTCTTATTAAGAATCCTACAGGATTGGATATTCCTGTCACAGAAGGCAGTAAACCTGCCAGGGGAACTGTGTTCATGTATCTTGATCCAAAAATTACAAATGCTG
>CAYQBZ010000267.1:0-5229 GCA_964415855.1 uncultured Rikenellaceae bacterium | reverse complement strand
GATGTCTGATTCATTACATTATTAACCATAAAAGAAAAATAATAACATAACTTTAAAAAATATTGCTTTTCCATTGAAATGTTAAATTTTTAATTATTTTTGTCGCTATGTATAGAAAAAGGTTGAATATCTGGTCCTGGCGCAGCTCAATAAATGATGCTGTTGAACTAGCCGTTATTTAACACAAAGAAGATATTTTTAAGAGGCACCCTGTTCACAGCGTGCCTTTTTTATTTACTAATCCAAAATCTGAATATAAAATGGAAAAACACAGAAAAATTGTACTAAGTGAGAAAGAGATGCCCAGGAAATGGTATAACCTGGCAGCCGATATCAAAGTGCCACCCTTCATGAGCCCTGACGGACCTGTCCCGGAACAGGCATGGGCGCCTGTCTTCCCTATGAATCTGGTTGAACAGGAATACAGTACGGAGCGCTGGATAGACATCCCGGAAGGCATACTTGACCTGTTAACCCGGTGGCGTCCTTCACCTCTTCACCGTGCATATGATCTGGAAAAGGCAATAGGAACTCCTGCAAGGATCTATTATAAGAATGAGAGCCTGTCGCCTGCAGGCAGCCATAAGCCTAATACAGCAGTGGCCCAGGCCTGGTATAACAAACAATTCGGGATTAAGCGTCTGTCAACTGAAACCGGTGCAGGTCAGTGGGGCAGTGCCCTGGCTTTTGCCTGTTCGCTGGTCGGACTGGAATGTAAGGTATTTATGGTAAGGATAAGCTTCGATCAGAAACCATACAGGAAACTAATGATGCAGACCTGGGGTGCACAATGCGTGGCAAGTCCAAGTACCGAAACCCAGGCCGGAAAAGCAATCCTGGAAAAAACTCCCGACACTCCCGGAAGTCTTGGCATTGCTATCAGTGAAGCTATTGAAGCAGCTGTAACCGATCCTACCGGAAGTACAAGGTATTCTCTGGGTAGTGTGTTAAATCATGTTATGATGCACCAGACCATTATAGGTCTTGAAGCAAAGAAACAACTCGATATTGCAGGGGAGAAAAAAGTAGATGTCATTATTGGCTGTGCCGGAGGCGGAAGTAACTTTGCCGGGCTTGCATTTCCATTTGTATATGATAAGATAAATGGTGCCGAGATCGATATAATACCTGTTGAGCCGGCATCCTGTCCTACGCTGACCAAGGGCCCTTATGTTTATGATCATGGCGATACAGCTAAAATGACACCCCTGGTTGCCATGTATTCGTTGGGACATAGCTTTGTGCCTGCTCCTATACATGCGGGAGGCTTAAGGTATCATGGAATGGCCCCGCTTGTCAGTAAAGCCACACAGGAAGGACTTCTGGCACCACAGGCCCTTCACCAGATAGAGTGTTATGAAGCAGGAATACTTTTTGCCAAAACCGAAGGAATAATACCTGCTCCTGAAACAACTCATGCCATTGCCTCGGTAATCCGTGAGGCAAAAAAGGCTAAAGAAGAAGCTAAGGAAAAAGTAATCCTGTTTAATTTCTCCGGTCACGGCCTGATGGATCTGGTCGGATATGAAAAATATCTTAGCGGTCAATTGGAGGATTATGAGCTGCCTGATGATGTCATAGCCAATAACCTCAAAGAAATTGCAGGATATCCGTTGCCCTAGCTACTACAGACGACGCTAATTATCAGAAATCGGAATAACTTGTCGGGTGCAGCAGGTATGGTTTAGTCTTGGACGTTGTATTCCTGTATTCCTCCATCGACGAAAGCTTTTTCCAGTCGGGATGGTTCCGGAATGCATTCCACTTCTCATCATGCGATTGCATATCTGCATAGGTGGTCATATATATTAACCTGGGCATCTGACTTCCGAGTATAACCTTGGCATAAAATACGGCATTTGCTCCTATGCTTTCGAATATCTTCATCTCGCCTCCTTCATTGAACATTTCAATTTTCTTTGAAGCTTTTGCCTCAGTTGCGCTTTCGTAGCTGCGGTATTCATATATCCTTTCGGAGGGAGGAGTAGTAAATGACGGAACTCTGAACTCCGGCATATGCGAGAAAGCCAGAGCAAGGATACTTTCATACCGGACAAAAGGAGGATTGTTATAGGGGGCATCAATAAATGCCTTGCCTGCCTCGATATAAACTTTGTCCTTGCTGAGTTTGTCAGCCAGTCCTGCATACTGATCAATTGTCTTGAACGGGATGAATACATATACCATTTTTCCATAAGCGGTATCTTTTTCTATAGGTTTGAATACGCCAACGGTCGGAATACCCGCCCTGTGCAAAGCCGGAAGAAATGCGTCCCTGAGATAGGCGTCTACCATACTCTCCTGAGACTTGTCAGCAATCCTGTAGATCTTTACCTCAAAATACTGCTGTTTCGGAGGTGGCGCGCCAAAGCTCCTGACTGAGACCGTTACAAGTAACAGTAACAATAACACTGGAATTGTCAGATGTAGGATTCTCTTGTTTTTCATGATGTCAGTTTTAATTATGAAAATATTTATAACTATTAATATTCTTTTGAGAAAGCTTTAAATATCTTATCTGCCTCATCAGCCGTTATCTCACTCCCGGACTGGACGACAAACCTGTGGATCAGTTCAATTGAATCTCCCTTTTTCAACTCATAAGAGATCTTCTCCTGTTTCGGATCATATGAATTCTGTCCAAGATTATTTACAGCAAAAAGGCCATACCCGCGGGCATGTGCATAAGCAGGATAACCCGGATTTTTTGGATTATCAAATATCGCCATGGAGATTACCGAGTTATCTTTTGTCCCTGTAAGTACAACCCAGTTGTTCCTGGTTCCCCAGACTGCGTCACCCTTAAGTCCCTGACTGGAGGTATACATACCTGTAACTCCTGTGTTATCCGTCGCTTTAACTGTTGTAGGATTACCAGAGGCATCAGTGAAAATTAAAGATTCATTTGAGGGCATCTCAAATGCTCTGTCAACTCTGATCGCAAACATACCTTCCTTGGATTCACCGATAGTGACTGTCTGATCTACTGCAGTCAGAATCGAGATATGATCAACTGTATAAGAGGTTTTGTCACCGGAAAAGATATATTTTGTGTTTTCAACCAGAAGAGTTTTCCCACTATTATCCTCCCAGTTTGAAATCACATCAAGAATACCCTGCTTACCACTTTTTGCATCAACAATTTTTTGCACCACTATATGACCATAGCTATCCTTCCTGTTGGCCGGTATTGCTGAGGAGTTATTCCAGAAATCAAGTCCATTTACATTACCATGGTTGAACCAGATACCTATATGATGGGGATGATCGATCCGCTCTCCCTTTCTTGGTTCAATCGGGAACCCCCTTGTGATCACTGATCCGTTAGGTGCATAGACAGGATAAAGAAAAGGCTTCTCCAGGTCAGCAGGATAGCAGTACGACGTGAATAGCTTCCCTCCGATAATAACATCAATCCTGTGTTGGTCATCATTCCGTACAAGCTTGACATTCTGACTGCTACCGGACATATAAAATGCCATTAGTATAAACGTTAATAAATATTTCATAGTTGCAGGTATTATTTTTAACAAATTTAAAATGATTTTCTTATAACACTAATTAATATTGAAAAACTTTCGTCCTGTTAAAGACCTTCTTATTTATTGCTTTCCTTCAATTGTAGTAGTCAAATTAACCTTCTCCTTACCATGTGTCCCTTTACTGTTCCAAATAATAATCCCCACGTCCGTTAACGTACACGTAAAGATAAGAATCATTATATTCTTATATTCTTCTTTAACCTTTTTTAACTTCCTGCTTTAACAATCTGTATAAGGTATTAAAATGTCCGTTTGATCGTAATTGTTATATTTGAATAAAAAACGGGATTATGATAACCAGAAGACATGTATACCTGTTGAGCATTGGATTACTGCTGCTGATACAAATACAAATAACTTATTCTCAATCTTCCTCCTGGACAAAGGTGGCCCCGGGGGTATGGAAAATGACAGTAGGTGAGCCTGACAAACTTGATCTTTATAATGCCGCTGGTATAATTCCATCGATGGAAGCTTTGTCGTTACTGGGAGATATGGAATTCCCTCTTCCGGAAGATAAGATTAAGGCAGAAGTTGTCAGCATGAAAACTTATCTCCGGTTCCCGCTGATAAGGGATGAACAGATATTCGGTTTTGGCCTGAATTTCAAGACGGTACACCAGCGTGGAAAAATACTCCAGCTTCATGTGGATCACTATGGCGGTACAGATAACGGACGTACACATGCTCCGGTACCTTTTTACGTTTCCGACAGGGGATACGGTGTTTTTGTGAACAGTTCCAGGTACCTTACAGTATATGCAGGCACTGCCGTCAGAAAAGACAGTCCTGATGCCCCTGAACCTCGCGACAGGAACACCGACAGGAGATGGACATCCCAGCCATATTCCGATGCAGTGGAAATACTTGTCCCAACACCTGGCGTGGAGGTATATATTTTTGCAGGTCCTGGCACGCTGGATGCGGTACGGAGATTTAACCTTTACTCCGGAGGAGGATGCCTGCCGCCGCGATGGGGACTCGGATTCACACAACGGGTGCCGACACTCTATACCTCCGATCAGGTTGTACAGGAGGCTGAATTGTTTGCAGAGAAGGGTTATCCGCTCGATTTCATAGGTCTTGAACCCGGCTGGCAAAGCAAATCGTACCCATGTACATTTGAATGGGATAAGCAGAGATACCCCGATCCCGGCACCTTTGTCAGGAAGATGAAGGACTTGGGGGTTCGTCTGAATTTATGGACCAATCCTTATGTATCCCCAGAGTCGCCCATCTTCCGGGAGATCCTTCCATATACCGGAACACATACAGTTTGGGGAGGCGTTGTCCCTGATCATACAATGGCTGAACCCAGGGAGATATTTACCGGACAACTTCTGAGGAGCCAGGTCAGCATAGGGATAAGTGGTTATAAGATCGATGAGAATGATGGTTATGACAGGTGGCTGTGGCCTGATGTTGCCAGGTTTCCTTCGGGGAACAGCGCAGAACAGCTGAGGCAGACCTATGGATTGATCCTTCAGAGGATAACAGCTGATATGTTCAGACAAAACAATACCAGGACATACGGACTGACAAGAGCATCCAATGGCGGCGGTTCATCATTCCCCTACGTAATCTATAATGATTATTACAGCCACGAAGATTTTATAACGGCACTCATTAACAGTGGCACCAGCGGAGTACTCTGGACACCCGAAGTCAGGGGTTCAAAAACAGGTGA
>CAYQBZ010000266.1:0-5253 GCA_964415855.1 uncultured Rikenellaceae bacterium | reverse complement strand
TAGGCGTTAGATTTGAGAGGGTAAAATCCGCTGATTATAGTACTGTTAATTTATTCACAGTTAATGTAGATGATGTCCGAGACATTCACAGTCAATATAAAATAACATCTGTCCCAACACTTCTTATATTCGAGAAAAGCAATATGACAGGTCTAGTAAAAGGTTGCCATAAGGAGAATTATTATAAATTGCTGGCTGAAGGGGGCCTTGCAGGTACTTCCACCGTATCCGGAACTGATAAGCCTGTTAACAGGGTCACAGTTTATTCAACTCCCACATGCTCCTGGTGTAACACCCTGAAGACATGGCTGAATAAGAATAATATCAGGTATACCGATATTGATGTTTCAGCAGATCAGAGGGCAGCAGAGGAACTCGTACGAAGAACAGGTCAGCAGGGAGTGCCTCAGACAGACATAAACGGAACAATAGTAGTCGGGTTTAACGAGCCAAAGCTTAAAGTGCTCCTGGGACTTAACTGATTAAGAATAATGATGCACAGCGAACGGCTCATGAACAGGGGAAGAAAGATCAGGAGTTTAATGCCTGGTATAATCCAGTCTGAAGAAGTGACTTTATAATAATTATTTGTTAAATATTAACATAATCATTAATAATCATGAAAGAATTACAACCAGTTAACCAGCAGGTGATACTAGATATCACGGAAGACAATACAGAAAAAAGAACCGCATCGGGACTGATAATGCCAGGATCAGCATCTGAGAAGCCAAAACAGGCAAAGGTTGCATGGACCAGCCCGGCAGAAAAACCTGAATTCCTGACAGGTGATATGGTGCTGTTCAAACCGTTCAGCGGTACAGAGGTGGAATTTGAAGGTAAGAATTATCTCATACTCCCTTATGCTGATGTATTGGCAAAAGTTGTCGAGACCGAATTAATATAGGTAATTTTATAGTGTGCTGATAATGTGATTGCCTGGAGATAAAGCATTTGCATTGATACTGAAACTCAATAATGCTGAATCTTCAGGCATTTCACTTTGCATATGACTTATGAGGCATAATGCGAAGATGAGTCAATCTTCAACTCAAAACTCAAAACTCACAAAACTCTCTTCCTTAAGGATGTACCCAGGTACCACGGTACTCCCTCCTGAGCAGCTTTGATGCTTCAGGATTCCCAATTATCTCGTTCTTATTCTGATCCCATTTTACAAGAGAACCTGTGTAGTATGATATCATTGCCAGCTGGACCGTGCCTGTTGACTGGAATGCATCCTCCGGCGTACAGCTTATCAGGTTACTGTCTTTCTTTCTTACTGCATTAAGGAAATTCTCAACATGGTTTTCCTGCATCAGAGGAGTTGGTATAGATATCTGTTCTTTTTGAGTGTTTCTGCCAGTCGGAAACACTGTTACACTGTTATCCTCTGCAAATATGGTACCCTTGTCTCCATAAAAGAAAATGCCGTTATTGTACTCCCTGGTCACATCACCATTGCCCCATAGGCGGTGCTGCCACAGTACGGGAGCTTTCTTAAAAGCCATGTTTGATGTGAGTGTGTCGGGAGTTGTAATTTTGCCAGCATATGTATTTATGGCTCCGGTAGTATAAAATTCCTCAGGCATCCCCTCTCCCATTATCTTGCGAATTATATCAATATGATGAATACCCCAGTCCACAAGGTGGCCATTCCCATACTCCTTTTCTAGTCTCCATGCCTTATGCCCGATGTTTGGACGGTACACAAGTTTTGGTGCAGGACCGCACCATTCTTCCCAGTCGAGGGATGCAGGTGGTGGCTGTATTGTATTATCCTGGGGACCAGGATTATAATGGATCTGAGCTACTATCTGGCAGACATTTCCTATTTTACCTTCCTCAATTAGCTCTCTTGTCTTCTTAAAAGCTTCACTCTGCCGTCGCTGGAAACCAATTTGTACAATATTACCTGTCTTCTTCCAGGCATTGACCATGGCAATTCCTTCCGATATTTCATATGCCAGGGGTTTCTCGCAATACATATCGAGACCTTTATTACAGGCAGCTATAAATTGTAATGCATGCCAGTGTGGCATGGTTCCTATAAAAACTGCTTCCAGGCCTTTCATGTCGAGAAGGTCCTGGTAGTATTTAAAAGACCTGGGTCTGCTCCCCTGCAGCTTCTCCAGGTCATCGGCACTGGTTTTCAAATGATCGGAATCAACATCACAGATAGCTGTCACCTCCACCCCACCGGATTTTAATGCGGCATTTACATCAACCATCCCGTACCATCCGGCACCGATCAGCCCGATTTTGAGTTTACGGTTATCCTGAACCGACGGAATATAGAATGAAGAGGCAAGAACTGCTGAACCCAACGATGTTACCTTCAGAAATTTCCTTCTTTCCATTTTAGTTTGCTTTATGTGTTTTTTTGTAATAATTATCAGTAGTCCAAATATATATCTAATGATTATCAATGGCCTTTATGGTCCATATCTCATTATTTGATTTAATATGCTCGCTTTCAGTTAATGATTGTATCTTTTCCAGTAATTCAGGGTGCTTTTCGGCGATATTTATTGTTTCCCCGGGATCGTTTTTAAGATCATAGAGCTCAAATTCAGTGTTTTCTTTCCGCAGATTTTTTCTCATCGCTTTCATATCGTCTATGATGACTGCCTGCTGTCCTCCCGATTCAGGGAACTCCCAGTACAGAAATTCATGCTTTTTCTGAGTCTTGCCTGTTAACTCCGGCAGGAAACTGATCCCGTCTGTTCTTACAGGAGCCTCAATGCCGGCTATTTCACAAAATGTGGGCAGAACATCCCAGAATGCCGAGACATGGTCTGAAACAGTACCGGATTTGATTTTAAGGGGCCAATTGGCGATCATTGGAACCCTGATGCCGCCTTCATTGACATTTCCCTTTGCAAATCCCTGTTCACTCCTGAAAGGACCTCCACTGTCGAACCATGGTGAATCCGTACCTCCGTTATATGTCGGGCCATTGTCGCTTGTAAAAATTATCAGGGTATTTTCATAAATACCGAGGTTCTTAAGCTGTTGTACCATTTTGCCCACCTGTTCATCGAGATATGAAATCATTGCAGCATAAGCAGCATGCGGATGGCGATGAGGAAAATATCCTTTGTCCCCAATATATGGTTCCTCATCTCCGAATTTTTCAACATAGTGATCAACCCACCTTTGCGGAGCCTGCAGGGCAGCATGAGGGATGGGCGATGCCCAGTATAAGAAGAAAGGATTGTCCTTGTTCGCATTTATAAAATCCGTCATTTTGGTGAACATTACCTCAGGTGCGTATTCTTCCAGTGTAAAGGCAGAATAGCTGGCAGGATCTGATGGATCTGCACCTTCAGGCAACTTGGTGCCCGGAGCAACTGTATCATTATTAAGGCAATAGCGATGTTCATTCTCATACAGGAATAACGGGTAATACGTATGCGCCATGCGCTGGCAGTTGATACCAAAAAACCAGTCAAAACCCATTTTATTGGGGATACTCTCAGTTTGGGGAGCTCCCAGACCCCATTTCCCTGTCATACCGGTTACATAACCTGCGGATTTAAGGAGTGATGCAATGGTTGTGGTCCCCGTTACCATAGGTCGCTGTCCTTCAAGTGATGAATCAGCTATCATCGCCCTGTAATTCCATACATCTCCTCTTTCACCCCATTCATCATTACCACGCACCTGCGAATGACCGGTATGTAAGCCTGTCAGCAGTACACATCTCGATGGTGCACTTACGGGAGACCCGCAATAATGCCTTGTAAAAGCCATGCCCGTTGCAGCCAGCATGTCTATGTTAGGGGTTTCGATTTTTTCCTGACCATATACACCCAGATCTCCATAACCAAGATCGTCGGCAAGGATAAAGATTATGTTTGGCTGGGTGCCGGAATCAGTCGAATTCTGATTGTTACCTGATTTACATTGAACCAGGACAGCACTTATACCAAGAATTTTTATCGCAGTTTTAGTGTAATTATGCATGTCCAGATATTAAGAAGACGCAAATGTTAAAAGTGAATATACCAATTTATAATCTTTTTTACAACTTAAGTTGAATAGTTCAAAATATTTGTTCAGTTTTACATGGATTTTTATATTAGCTGGTAGATGGTTATTAAAGTATTTGCGATATGAAAAACAAAATAAGTACCGACTGGAAAAAGCTCTTCCTGACTTTTCTCAGAATGGCTGTTGGCTGGCATTTCCTGTATGAAGGCATCACTAAATTTTTTATAAAGGACTGGAGTGCATTTTCCTACCTGGCAAATTCAACAGGGCCCCTATCTGGTTTTTATCACTGGCTGGCTTCATCGGATGCTTTGCTGAAAGTTGTGGATATACTCAATGTATACGGACTTATATTGATTGGTGTAGCCTTATTCATAGGTCTCTTTTCCCGCTTTGCCGCTGTTGCCGGTACTATACTGCTTACATTATACTATTTTGCCTATCCTCCCTTTGGAGAGTCATTATTTAATATCGGAGACGGACATCTCTTCATTGTGGATAAGATCTTTATTGAAGTGTTCGTGCTGCTGTTTTACGCCATAAGTAAGGAAAAAGGATTTGGTATTGAAGAATTTATTGAGTTGATAGCCAGGTCAGGCCGAAAATCTCCTTCAGAAACAAGCGGTGAGGAAGCCTACTCTGACTCACGGCGCAGTGCTGTTAAAAATCTGGCAACTTTACCATTTTTAGGATTAATGGGTGTTTGGGCAGCTAGAGCCAACAGGAAGTACGGAGTTGATGTTATGTCTGGTGCCACAATACAACTTGACCAGGCTGCGCTGGGAGAACTGAAGGGGACGCTCCCGAAAGGTAAAATAGGAGATCATGAGATAAGCAGGCTTGTACTGGGAGGTAATCTCATCGGAGGCTGGGCTCATTCGCGCGACCTGATCTATGTACCATCACTCTTTAAAGCCTATAATACTGAAAAGAAGATATATGAAACACTTATCCTTGCTGAGAATGCCGGTATTAATACAATAAACATAGGTTTTCCGACCAATGCCCTGATGGCGAAGTATAAAAGGATGACAGGGAGTAAGATAAAAGTGATTTCCCAGGTCGCACCCAATATGGAAAAAGCGGATTATTTTGAGCAACTCAACCAGGCTGTTGATTATGGTGCTGATATCCTGCAGGTCCAGGGCAACTGGTGCGACTGGCTGGTACGTGATCAGAAAACAGAAGTAATAGAAATGATGCTAGAAAAGATCCTGATTCAGTGTATTGTTTCCGGACTTGGTGCGCATACTGTTT
>CAYQBZ010000265.1:0-5255 GCA_964415855.1 uncultured Rikenellaceae bacterium | reverse complement strand
TTTCAGGGCAAATCTTCCGCTGATTGTAAAGGTCTGATTGGCATCTCTGTCGCCCAAACCAAGGTAAAATATATCTCTTTTCTTATAGTCGGTGGTAATCGTGTAATATGCATTGAGCCCATTATTTACGGGCTGGTAAAATTTATCATCATCTGTGGAATTTATAGGATACCCCAGGTTTGAGGGAGTTTTCCAAACAGAGCCGATTTTCTGACTCCTGAAATTATCATATCCGCCCATGGAGCTGTGACCCTCAGAAGAAAAGTAGAGAACAGAATCATTCTGAGTTATAAACGGAGTGTCCTCATTAAAGGGAGTATTGATTGCTGCGCCCAGATTTACTGCAGGTCCCCATTCTCCGGATGCATCTTTTTCGGAGACATAGATATCGAGGTTTCCCTGGCCACCATCCCTGTTACTGGTAAAATAGAGCTTCTTACCGTCGAATGAAACCGAGGCATGTGATTCATAAAACTTGGTATTTATATTCCTGTTAAGTTTCTGAATAGGAGTCCATGCTCCGTCAACATACTTTGAGGAATATATTGCTCCGTCATAGTTATCTGTTTTATAGAGATATAATTCAGTCCCATCTCTGTTGAGTGAGCATGTTGAACAATCTTCACCTGCGTTTATCTCAGCTGTAATTTCGATTGGAGGTTGCCATACTCCCCGTTCCTTCTTAGAATAAAAAATAACATTAACGATACCCCTCCGTTCAGTATATGCAATAGTATTTCCATCAAAACTTACGGCAGCATTATCATTTATTGAACCAAGCTCAAAATCATCACCCAGGCTTGTTTTGCTGAAGGACACTGGATTTTCCTTAAACTGGATTGCGTTTTTGCATGCCTGTATCTGTTGATCTATGAATTCGAGGTTTTCCATTCCACCTTTCTTCTTGGTTTCACCTGCAAGCGTTTTAAATGTCTGAAAGGTATTCAGTGCCTTTTCAAGATCGTTGTTTATCATATAGGCCTTTCCAAGGTAGAAATAGGCATCGAGGGGAGCCCTCCTCTCCTTGAATTGTTCGGGTTTTGAATCGTAACTTGCATTTTTTACAGCTGCTTCAAGGTAGGGTATTGATTTTTCCTTCTCACCTGGGATATTAATATAGCATGTCCCGATCTTGTATTTGATATTTTGATTATCGGGTGTGTCAAGCAGTATATATAATTGATTTGCAAGCTCGTATTCTTCATAGAGGTAATATGATTCTGCCTGGGCAAATATGCTTCTCATCTCACTTGCAGACTGGCCATGGAGATTAAACGGCAAGAGAACCAGGGCCGTAAAATGGAGATGAGATAAGATCCCTTTTATTCTTAAGCTACTCATTTGAACAAATATAGACAATTTTAAATGCCATCATCCTTATTCAGGAAGCTATTTTATTTAAATGTGATCTTATAAATATCTGTATTTCCGAAGCCTTCATTCTGGTTAAACACTGAATAATATCCCGATTTGCCATCATTAGCAGGCATGAAAAAAATATTGTCATCAGGCGTATTCAGCGGGTATCCCAGGTTTTCAGGCGTGCTCCATTTGTTATTCGACTGCAGATCGGACCTGAAGAGATCGTAGCCTCCTATATTTTCATGTCCCTGGGAGCTGAAGAACAGGGTCTTTCCATTATTAATGAGGAATGGTCTGTCTTCGTTAAATTCTGTGTTAATATCAGGTCCCAGGTTTACAGCAGGTCCCCAGTCGCCGTTAACTTTTTCAGAGATATAGAGATCCAGTCCTCCTAATCCCCCCGGCCTGTCGGATGCAAAGATCAGTTGGTTTCCGTCGTCAGATATGAAACCATGTGATTCCCAGTATTTTGTATTAATATTCCTGTTCAGCTTAACACATTTTGTCCAGGCATTCCCTTCAAATGAGCTGCAATAAATATCGCTGTTGAAGTCATCATCTTTTGATAGAAACAATAATCTGCCGTCTGCCGAAAGGCAGGAGATATAAATATCACCATCAGGCTGGAGGTCAGGTGTAATGTTTACAGGAGGAGTCCATTGACCGTCCACAAGCCTGGTAAACATTATCGCATCGTAGAATTTCAGGGAAACCATAAATGCAAAAGATGTCCCGTCAGCTGAAATAACAGGATTAAAATTAGGTCTCTCATCATTGAACAGACTTCCCAGATTCTCTTCTGTAAAAGCTACAGGCTTGGCTGTTAATCTTTTTGCATTATCACATACCTCTATTTCGTGATTAATGAAATTCAGATTCTCAAGGTCATCAGGAAGGAGTGTCCCCAGGTATTTCAAAAAAGTTTCCTTTGCTTTATCAAACTGGAAGTTAATGCGATATGCCGTGGCGAGTTCAAATAGAGCATCGTAAGGTGCGGCAGACTGGCTTATGCTTCCTTCTTTGAATTTAGCTGACATATTTTCAGAGGCGCTCTCAAGATATTCAATTGACTGGCTCTTCTTTCCGGGAATATTAAGGTAGCATACTCCGATACGATAAGCCAGGGTTGCATTATCCGGCAGGGCATCATAAAGACGGAGATAGTAGCTTAAGGCATCAGGGTAATCTTCATTCATGAAAAAATATTCCGCTTCCAGGAAAGTATCCTGGAGGACCTTGATGTCCTGTCCAAAGACTGAAATTGAAAATAATATAGTAACAAACAGGCAGACAGCTCTTTTGCTCATATCAGATCATTTTGATGAACAAATTTATAAAAATAATGGCAAAAGCGTTCTTTATCACAGACTTATTTTAAAGAATGACCGGTAAATACCTGTCATTCCCGACTAACTTATTCTGAGCTTTTCTTTTTCCTTCTCCTGAAGAATATTATAATAAAGAATAAGCCAGCTCCTGCTATGAGCCACAAGATCCACAAATTACCCTTCCGTGAAGGCACTGACCGGGCTATAATATTCTCTGAAGGGATATCTTTTGCTGCTATAAGATTTGCAATTGCTTTATTTATGGCATCCTTTGGGAACTGATCTGTATCTTCATTCATCAGAAGGAAGGATATGAGATCTGTAGCGGACTTGATTTTTTCTTTCTTCAGATCAAGTGCAGCGAGAGATGAAGCGAGAGGTTCCTCTGAATTTTCAATCAGATCAGAAAGAAATTGTTCAACCTTTGTATCGGGTATAGCACTTATCGCAGACAATAACCCGGCCATCCGGCTCCCGATAAGATCACGCTGTGCCGACTCATTTATAAAAGCCTGAAGCCATTTATCTGCAAGCTTAATATTACTCAGATCAACAGCAGCAACTGCCTGACGGATAATTTCTCCATCTTCAGAATTTTCACTATAGGCAAGAATTTTTTCTCTTATGACCGGTATGGCCGGATCAACATCCCTGAGGATATCGGCAGTAATCCTGTTAAGCTCTTCAGGTGAAATGATGCCACCTGTCTTCTCCGTTATGTATTCCTGCAGATCGGTCCATGTCTTCAAGTTGGCATCACTGATATTCAGGTTGCTGAGAATTGCTTTCAGATCACCTGTTGAATATTTCGCCAACAGGTCAACAGCAGCCTGGGTAAGAATATTATCCATTGCAGCAACCCTGAGAGCAAGCTTATCGATTTCCTCAGGATTAATGTTCTTTGAGGCAGCTTCTTTCCTGAGATATGAAATAAGATCATCTACTTTTCCAAACTGTTGGTTTTTAACTTCCGAATCTGCAAGGACTTTTTTAAGGTTATTGTTACTCCTGTTATTTAGTGTGGCTGCAAGTGCGCTTATCTGTTTCTGAGCGATTATCCTGCTGTATTCAGGCCGCACCAAAGGCTTACCCGAAGTATCTCTTACCCGGGATATTATGACATCGGTTGTTGTAGTATTGTTAAACCTGTCGGTGAGTTTAAATACAACTTTATTATCTCCTGTCACCGGAACCATCTTGTAATTAAAAGTTGAATCATCTGTCAGGTGTTGTTCAGCAGACATTAACGAATCTCCTGCCCATCGCTCAATTGTAAGGAAAGATTTTGGTTCCACTTTTAAAGGGAACAGGATAGAATCTCCTTTTGACACTGTTATGTTATTATCGGTTTCAACATTCAGGTCAGCAGAAAAGTCAGTTTTTGGCAGTATGGTACCCGGAAGGATAAAACTATCTGAGGGGTTGGTGAGCGGGAGGTCAATATTCTTAACGACTTTTCCCGTTCCTTCTCCCTGGTATGAGACCTCATAATTACCCTGAGGCAACCGGATCTCGTATTCTCCGGTTTCGGGATTGGAGTAAACAATAACAGTCTGCTTAGGATCTTTTATGTTCATAGCACTGATTTTTACACTATCTTTAATTGTGCTTATCAGATCAGCAACTTTTACCATGCCTCTGACAAAGAATTTCCTTGGATGATCATCAGAAAAAATCTCAATCCTGTAAATATCCTCTTTCCCAAAACCGCCGGGAATTTCCTGTGCCAGGTACCCTACATAGCCTTCATGTAATGGAGTGAAAAAAACATCATCATCTGTTGAATTAAGAGGGTAACCGACATTAAGAGGAATGGACCATTCTCCGTTTTCAAGCAACGTGGAATAAAAGATATCATATCCACCCATATTAAAATGTCCCCTTGAGCTGAAAAACAGTGTTTTATCATCATCGCTCAGGAAAGGGGTTTCCTCATTATATGGAGTGTTAATAACCGGGCCCAGGTTAATTGCCGGTCCCCAGTTGCCTGTACTGTCTCGCTGGGAAACATATATATCCAGTCCGCCAATTGTTCCTTTCCTGTTGCTGGTGAAATAAAGTTTCTTATTATCATGTGATATGGTAGCATGCGATTCCCAGTATTTTGTATTTATATTATCATTAAGTTTAACCATTGGTGACCAGGTTCCGTTTTCGTATCTTGATGTATAAATAATACCGTCGTAGTCAGCTGAACTGTAAAGGTAAAGGTCCTTATTATCGCTGGAGATAGATGTCGGGAACAGATCCCTGTCAACTTTCAGTATTTCATTCATGTTTAGCGGACCTGACCACTTTCCGTTACTTTTTGTTGAGTATACAATAGCGTCGTAAAAGGCACCTCTTTTGGAAAATACTATTAGATCTTCATTATCGGATATAACAGGATTAAATTCAGAGTTGCTTTCGTTTATCATATTACCCAGATTATTCTTTTTTATGAACAGAGGCATGTCCATAAGCTCCCTGGCATTAAGACATGACTGTATCTGAAGATTCACTATAGTTGAATCATATACCTTCGGATCAAGATTCTTTTTAAAAAGCCTGTATGTTTCTATTGCT
>CAYQBZ010000264.1:0-5265 GCA_964415855.1 uncultured Rikenellaceae bacterium | reverse complement strand
TCTTCACATATCGTTATTGCCAGTTTCATTCCCAAGAATGAGAAGACTACAAATTGCTTCTCTGGTTCAAAATACCTGTACTCATCGAATATATCGTATGTTGGAAGAAGGGCTTTATTAGCGGTAAAGATGACCTCTCCTTCCGACAGAACAAGAGCCGAGTTAAATAATTTCTTCCCTTCCGGTTTACAGTTGATCGTAGGTGAACCCACTATTGCAGTTATTCCGGTGCACTCCCTTGCTATTTCCTTAACGGTTCTTGCGCATTTTTCAATAAAGTCAACCCGATCGAGCAGGTCCAGCGGGGGATAACCCGAGATACACAGTTCTGAAAAAATGACAAGGTCGGATCCTTCGTCTTTTGCTTTCTTAATAGCAGCTGAGATAAGATTCCTGTTCTTTTCAAAGTTACCTATATGGTAATTCAGTTGTGCAGTAGTGATCTTCATCAGCTTATAGTCAGAAATTAACTCCTAACCTGAAACTCAGTATTTTATGTGATATTTTATCTTCAGGCTGATCTCCGGTCTCCCTTGTTATGTCAAGGAAGTTATTGTCAAAATTAAGACCAATTACCAGTGCCGTAGTGCCTCCCACGGAATATTCTATTCCTCCTGTGACGTGATATCCCAGGTTAAAAGGCTTTAACTCATTAATTGCTTTTTCACCTGATATATCAAGTGATGGGATATCAGCCTTTCCTCCTACAACAATTTTTGGATCAAGACCGATATCAGAAAAGAATGTTACGTAGCCTATCTGATTGGTCTGTAATTTAAGTCCCAGTGGTATAACGAGGTATTGTATCTTATATACAACAGGTTTTCCGGGCAGGATTGTGGATGTGAAATTGGTGAACTCAAAAATCGTAGTATCACTGCTAATGAGCCTTCCTCCTGCATTAAGAAGGCTTATACCGGTAGAAAATGAATAATTCTTTGCGAAGTACATGTTAAATGTAAGTCCGAAATTCAATCCTGGCCTTGCTCCGTCGTTTTTGATAATATTGTTGTCTGAGGAGAACCAGCAGAAAGCCGGGTCGGCACGGATTCCAAAACTGATGGATTGCTGGGCATTTAATTTGCCGATCATGATAGTAACAAGCAAAAGGCTAAGCAACACTCCTGAAAGGTGCCGGTAAAAAGAATCTGATAATTTCATTTTTAGATCAGTCAATATTAATTTAATCTCTTGCGAAAATAACAAATAATAAGCGAAGTTATTGTGTCGATCGTATTTGTTGTCTTATAACTTAAAAAGTATTTATTTTGGACTTCTAAAGTTATCTGGATTATATGAGAAACGGATTAACAGCCTTTTTAATTTCACTGATGATCCTTTCGCTGGCAACTTCATGCAGGCGAAACCGGTATAAAGTCAATATATCATCCATCGATGCGCTTATTGAGATAAAGAGACTTGAAAAAGATCTGTTCACATTGGATCCGGATGGAATAATTTCAGCAGTACCTGCACTTAAGGAAAAATACAACGGTTTCCTTCAGTTGTTCAGCTATGTAATAAATACCGGCGATATTAATGAACCTTCATTCGGGGATTTCCTTGTACGTTTTTGTACCGACAAGCAGAATAACGACGTCTATGCCATGACTATGTCTGTATATCCTGATGTTGAGGACATTGAAAAAGGATTAAGGGATGCGTTCAGGCATTATCTGTATTATTTCCCTGAAAGAAGTGTCCCCTCAGTCTACACGTGTATCACCGGTTTTAATAACAGCATCATAACAGGCGATGATGCACTCGGGATAGGCCTCGACAGGTACCTTGGCGCTGATTGTAAGTATTATCCTATGCTGGAGATCTATAACTATATTGCTGCGAGGATGACTCCGGCAAATGTCGTTCCTGATTGTATGTATGGCTGGGTGGCATCTGAGTGGGACATTTCTTCACTTGATTACCCGGATGATAATGTTATTACTGAAATGATCCACGATGGCAAGCTTAAGTATTTTGAAAAATGCATGCTTCCCGGTGAGGCAGATGAGATAATTTTTGGATTTACCCAGGATCAGATGAAATTCTGCAGGAATAATGAGAGTCAGATGTGGCAGTACCTGGTTGAGCACGATATGCTTTTTGTTACCGATCAGTTCACCATAAGGAAGCTGACAGGAGAGGCTCCTTTTACCTCATATTTCACCAGTGAATCACCAGGGAGGGCTGCTGTCTGGCTGGGTTTCAGGATTGTTGAATCGTATATGATGCAGCACCCGGGGACAAAAATGGAACAGATGTTGAACCTTACTGATATCCAGTCGATTTTAGAGGGAGCTAAATATGATCCCCAATAAAAATAGGGGCATGCAATGGCCTGTCCCTATTCAGTGGTTTTAATGTTTTGTTACTCAGGATGAATTGCCTCAACCGGGCATACATCTGCACAGGCACCACAGTCGGTGCATACATCCGGATCAATTTTATAGATGTCGCCTTCTGAAATTGCTTCAACAGGACATTCATCGATACATGTTCCGCATGCCGTACAATCATCATTAATTACGTAAGCCATCTTTGATTATTATTTGATTAGTTTATTACTATTAAAGCTCCAAAATTACCTTAAATTTTTAAATTAAAAAAAAACATATAACAAATCTTGAAATAATGTTATGATGTTCAGAAATTCGGCAGGATATGTTCTTAAAAGTCGAGACTGAAGGAGAGGTAGAAGATCCTCGGAAGGATATAGCTGTTCTCGATCCCCCAGGCCCAGTCGGCTCTGACAAAGTATCCAAAGATCTGTGCCCTGGCCCCGGCTCCGAATCCGGCTACAATAGGCTCCCTGTTCGAATCGAGGGTTACAGTTACCGGCCCGTTGCTTATAGTTTCAGTATCATATCCGTTCTGCCCTGACCAGGGAGAAGTTCCTGACCATGCTGTACCTATATCGCCAAATCCTACTACCTGGAGGCTGTTCAGGAAATTGGATCTCAGAGGATGACCGGCGAAATACCTTATCACGGGCCATCTCACCTCGCTGTTAATGAGTGCAAAATTATTCCCGTTCCTTATGTTCTGTGTAAAACCACGCATATTTGTTGCCAGGGCCTGGAAACCGTAGTTCACATTGGGAGTTACCGGGATGGAGTTGTCGAACATGGGATATTTATTGAACAGGTATCCCATCCAGTTATCCACACCTCCAAGGTAATAGATCAGTTTGGTAGGTCCGAATGATGTGCTGGCCGCAAACCGGTTTGCCCAGATAAGTTCCCTGTGTATCCGCAGGTAATGCCTGAAGTCCGCACCTAGTACAAACATGTCGGACTTCTTGTAGGTAAGCTCTTTATAATACTCACCGAAGACTTTAAACCTTGTCCCGAAGTAGATATTTATACTTCTCTTGCGAGTATTATCGTAAATAACTTCGCCTTTAAGGCTCAGCCAGTGCTGTGTAAAGTCCTTATGGTTCAATGAAGCTATATCAGTTGCCAGGTAGTTATACCTGTCATTCCTGTAGGATATTGTTCCTTTAAGTGCAAGGACGGGTGTTAGAGGTTTGGCATAGGTGAGATATATATTGTGTGAATATGTTTTGATAAGTGTATCATAGGAACTTACGTAATAGGCTTGCCGGTGGAAAATAAGTTGCTTGTCGAAATTGCCTTTCAGATTTTCAACACTTAAGAGGTATTCGTTACTGTCAAAATTTCCGGAGAAACGGAAACCGCCTGTAATACGGTAATCCTCAAACAGATCCAGGGTCCCGAACCTGGTAAGGACATTCACTCCCGGATTGAAATATGGTGCTCCGCCGCTATATACCTGGTATGAATTATTGAGGAAACTGAAGTCAATCTGGTTGGCAATGTAGTTGTTGTAAAATGATGTCTCATAGATCCTGATAAGAGGCAGGTCTATATGACCTGTGTCCAGGTCAATATCCATGTAATCCTTGCGCCATAATTGCTCATAATAATTTTGCTTTTCAATTTCAAAGATATAGTGGTTAATATCTATGGGTTCATTATGGATATAATATTCATAGATTGGCTTGGTAAGAGTATCACGCCGTTTTCTGTCCTCAGCAAGGAGCCACTGCCGTATCTGCTCAATGCTGTCGGCCTTGTGGAACAGCTGGTTCTGTTCCTTCCGGAATGTAGTAATCTGCATTTCGTCGTCCGGTACAGGCCCTGATCCGCTGGTGCTGCCTTTTCGCAGTAAATAGCGTCTGTTGCTGAATACTATCTCACCGTATGTATCAGATTCATTCGCCACCCCCTGGTCAATGATATTCCTGTCGTAATTTGTGACCGGCAGGGTGTTTATGAAGTACCTGTAATGCGTTGTTGTGTCAACATAGCTAATGGTGCTGTCGAACCTTGCTGTATACCTGTTAAATATTCCGTTTTGGTTTCCGATATATGTAAATCTCTCAGGAGCTGTGCTGAAAGCCTGGAACCTGTCGGCATAGTTCCCTTCCGAAAGTCTTACGAGTATTTTATTCCCTTTTGCGATATTATATGTGAACAGGTCGAAGGAGGGTGCCAGCTTTTCAAACGGATCGCCGGTGTTTGTGAGAGTATCTGTCATGCGGTTTGATGAGAACAATATCTCATCAGGTGAATTCTTCAGGAATGACGGATGAAGATCGTCTGCTACATCCCTTGTTATCTGCTCGCTGGTACCTGATGCTATTGTATGGATATAGATGTCTGTTATCCCATCCTTTACAGCTGACATTGCAAGCCTGGAGCCTTCCGGAGAATAGGAAAAGTCAAGTACCTTATCAAAGTATAGCAGGTTTCGTTTTTCAGTAGTTTTTTCATTGACCCTGTAAAAGTACATTACAAGATCTGCCTTTTCGTCATTTATAAATGTCAGAATTCTTCCGTTGGGGTGCCAGTTCATAACGGGATAGGTATTATCGGTAACCTGTTCGAACTTTGGCTCTTTCCTGAAAAT
The DNA here is from genome assembly GCA_964415855.1 of uncultured Rikenellaceae bacterium. Classification (GTDB taxonomy): domain Bacteria; phylum Bacteroidota; class Bacteroidia; order Bacteroidales; family VadinHA17; genus LD21. The sequence continues at coordinate 333 of CAYQBZ010000264.1, read as the reverse complement.
GATCTTCCGTTTGCCGGTAGCCTGGTTGTAAAGCCAGATACGCTTCCGGCCCCAGTCGTTGGTGATATAAGCAATATAATCACCGTCAGGGCTTACTTTTACCTGCTGTATTATCTGTTCTTTCTTTGATTTCCTGATTGTGTTATCGTCCTCAGCCGGCAGCCCCCTGTCCCCTGAATATTCATCCATGTAGAAACTCTTCCATTCATTAAGGAGATCTTTAAGATCCTTCCCCATCACATAAAGAAATCCGTCATCAACATTTTTATAGATCTTTGTCAGATAAATGATATTGGGTATGAGGGCATCGCCGTATTTTTTCCCGATGAATCT
>CAYQBZ010000263.1:0-5269 GCA_964415855.1 uncultured Rikenellaceae bacterium | reverse complement strand
ATATGGTCTTTCGGAAGGTCGCGGAACACAATATGCCTGGCCCTCACTATGCATTGCCTGGTTGAAGGCAAATGGCTTTTGAAACACCTGCTGAAACGACTCACGCACAATTTTTAAAACGATCTTCCGGGGAGGGATAATATTAGCTCCCCATATACTTGTATAACTAACTATTTCGTTATATATTTACTTAATATTTATCTCGGATTAGTATTAGTTTAGTATATATCTCTTATAATTCTACGACAATATGAAAAGGAAAAACCTGTTATTGCTGATTTCGGTTCTGCTTATATCAGTGCAGATTTTCCCGCAGCGGGATAGCAACTATACAAAAATCGACCTCCTCCTGGTAAATGGCGAGTTCCTCAAAGTTATTGATACCTGCCGTTTGATTCTTTCCACCGACAGCATGAATTCTGAGATATATTACAGAATGGGACTTGCCTATCAGAACATTCTTCCAGACGACAAGTCTTTTAAGTGCTTTCAGAAAGCCGTATCCATCTCTCCGGACAATAATAATTACAAATTTATGCTGGCTAAAGGTTTCTATGCCAGAAGCAAATATGACAAGGCAAAAACTGTCCTGGAGGATCTTTACCGTGCAGATACATTGAATTGGACCTATGCCTATTACCTGACTTCTATTATGATGCAGGAGAAACACTATGACGAAGCATTAAAGATATATCAGTGCTTTTATGACCGGGATTCCACAGATTACGTTATCCTTGATAAGATAGGTTTCGCATTGCTCAGGAAAGGATCATTCCTTCCGGCTATAGAATATTTTAACAGGTCACTTGCTGTGAACAGGGAGAATGTAGGCTCTATTAAGAACCTTTCATTTCTTTACGCATCCACTTCCAGGCTTGATACTGCCTTTCAATTACTTACAATGGGTTTAAAAATAGATCCGGACGACATGGATCTTTATGTCCGCAGGGCCGCACTTAATTTTGCACATAACTATACCAAGCGTGCTCTGGATGATTATCTGATTATTCTGGCCTCAGGTGATTCCACCGTTCTCTACCTGAAACGGGCCGGGATCGGTTATACCTATAACCTGCAACCGAAAGAAGCAAATGTCTATCTCAGACTGGCTTGCGATAAAGACTCCACCGACCTGGAGGTCTTATCATTACTAGCCCGGAATTATGACCGACTTAAAGACTATAAAAAAAGTGCATCCTACTACAGGCAGATTATCAGAAATGTAGAGCCATTCGTCTGGCAATCGGCCACAACCTATATTTTTCTTGCTGAATCCCTGAAGTCTGATGGTCAGTACACAGCAGCTATTGAAGCTTATCTGAAAAGCCAGAAAACCCGGTCCGATCCAAGCATCACTATGATAATTGCCAATCTCTACGATGAGAAATTAAATGATGTACAAAATGCAATATTGTACTATGAGCAATTTCTTGATTATTACCAGGATTCAAAGATGCCATACCGGCCTGATTACGTCGAATCGGTCAGAAAAAGGCTTGCCCTGCTCAAATCGAGATCAACGGCTGCTAATTAAAATACCATAAGCCAGGTACAATAATCAGGTAAAGGAGCTGTATCCTGTTATAAGAGAAAATTATCATTTGCATTATTTCTCTTGTTTTCATACTTTTACACCTCGAAATGCCAATAACATGAAGAAATTCCTGAAATGGTTTTCAGGTATCTTACTTGGACTCCTGATTATCTATTTTGCAGGTCCCAGGCCTCCTAAACCTGAATTTAAAATGACGGAAATTTATCTTCCGCCATCACTGACTGTTCTTGAAAAACAGGTAAATGATACTGAAAAAGTTGTGAAGGGCCTCAAGCCTGACAATCAGGCAAGAATAGTCTGGGCCGATACTGCCCTCAAAGAAAAGACAAAAATCGCCTTTCTCTACCTGCATGGCTTTTCGGCAAGCCAGGCAGAAGGGGAACCTATACACAGGGACCTGGCCAGGAAGTATCATGCCAACCTCTACCTGGCCCGCCTTGCCGAACATGGGAAAGAAATGGGCGACAGTACCATGATAGACCTTACTGCCGACCGTTATGAAGCCTCAGCTGAAAAAGCTCTGAAGATAGCTGAAGAACTGGGTGACGAAGTCATAGTTATCGCTACCTCAACAGGTGCGACACTAACTTTGTTTCTTGCATCACGTCATCCGGAAATCAAGGCTATTGTTCTTTACTCACCCTGCGTTAAGCTGTATGATCCGACAGCCGTTATCCTTGATAAACCATGGGGTCTTCAGATAGCCAGGATGGTTACAGGGGGTCCGGTCAGTATTTCGAAAGCAGAGAGTGAAAAACATGCCCAATACTGGCAATTGCATTACAGGATTGAAGCGCTTGTGGCTCTGCAAAACCTGGTTTCGCATACAATGAAACCCTCCGTATTCGGAAGAATAAAATGCCCGGTTTTCCTCGGATACTATTACAGGAACGAAGATGAACAGGATAACACGGTATCTGTGCCTGCAATGTTAAAAATGTTCGATGAACTTGGTACTCCCGACAGTCTGAAGCAAAAAACAGCCTTCCCTCAGGCCGGGGTACATGTGATCGGCTCATATATCAGGTCCAAAGACTGGCAGGGTGTTGAAAGAGAGACAGATAAGTTTCTGTCTGACATTGTTAGGATTTGAAGGTAAATTCATTTTTCGCATATAGATTTTTAAATGCCTGAATATCATTACCTGTATGAGGACAAGAGTTTCGACCGGCATATTACCATTGATAGCTATGACCATCCTTGCCTTTGGCTGCAGTAAGGAAGATCCACTTACCGAACCGGTAACGGATATTGATGGAAATACATATAAGACTGTTAGGATAGGAACACAGGTCTGGATGGCGGAAAATCTCAGGACCACCAGGTTAAATGACGGCGTGGAAATCACTTTAACGGAGAATGAATCATCCTGGCTGAAGAACACAGGTCCCGGATATTGCTGGTATGATAATGAAGAAACAGCCTATAAAGATATTTACGGTGCTTTGTATAACGGTATTAGTGTAAATACCGGGAAACTATGCCCGGATGGATGGCACGTCCCGGCAAAAGAAGATTTTCAGATACTGATCGAATTCTCAGGTGATTCTTTATCGGCCGGAGGCAAGATGAAGGAAAGCGGAACGAGACACTGGCTCGCTCCTAACAAAGGTGCCGATAACAGCACAGGTTTCTCGGCTTTGCCGGGAGGTGTACGTTATTTTGAGGGTACCTTCAGCTCACTCCTGCAATTCACAGGGTTCTGGTCAGAAACTGAAACTGAGACTGAAGGGAACTGGTTCCTTAGTCTCTATTACGGAGATGCTAAAACAAAAATGGACCATAAATCAAAAAAATATGGTCTAAGTGTTCGTTGTGTTCAGAACTAAACGAACCAACCGGGGATGTCTTTTAACCAGCTAAGTATATGAACTCAGACAAATTTTCGATAAGATCAAGATTTGACAGTTTCAAATTTGCTTTCAGAGGTATTGCCAGGCTTCTGAAAAATGAACATAATTCGAGGATACATCTGGTGGCAGCAGTTATTGCAGTAGCTCTCGGTTTTATCCTTGCTGTTTCAATAACCGAATGGACGATCCTTGTAATAGTAACAGGACTGGTATTCAGCGCCGAATTAATAAACAGCTCGATTGAATCACTTGCCGATTCTGTTAACCCTGAGCGCGATGAAAAGATCATGAATGCAAAGGATTATGCAGCTGCTGCAGTATTGATTTCAGCAATTATAGCCCTCCTGGCGGGATGCCTGATCTTCATTCCAAAATTGATAATCCTGTTTTAAATATCCCTGAAATTATGATATATAATATTGAATGTCAATCAGTTTACCATATTCTATTATATCAATAATTAATTTAATATTGTTTATCTTAATGTTATTCTGCGTTTTAAAGCATTTTACCTTATTTTATTCTTCAATAGAAGTTATATGAAGTTGTCCAATTCAAAACTCCCCTGGCAGTAGATCTGGCAAGCTGACAGTAATTTCTAACTTTCTTCATGTAAAAATTCTTCGCAATTAGCTCTTTCATCCCGCAAATTTTTATACCTTATTACACAAAAACTGATTAAAAACTAATCAAAGAATCCTTAAGCTAAATTTCTTTAAAAACTGTCACTTATGGAAAAACTAATTTCTTGTTGTGGATTAAACTGCGCAAGCTGTGATGCAAGAAATGCAACTATTAAAAATGATGATGAGCTCAGAAAAGCTACTGCTGAAAAATGGAGGATTACCTATAGTGCCCCTGACCTGTCGGTCGAAATGATAAACTGCACGGGATGCCGGGAAGAAGGAGTGAAGTTTAGTCATTGCAATGAATGCGAAATAAGAAAATGTGTAAAAACCAAAGGATTCAATACATGCGGGGATTGCCCGGAGATGGAAACCTGCAGTATTGTATCAGGAGTTCATAAATATGTCCCGGAGGCAATAACTAATTTACGGAATCTGAATTAGTAAAAATTCCAGAAGCCGCAAAACCGCTGTTTACAGCAACCAGAAACATCCCGGCATGAATTACAGATCTATCATTAACTTAATCCCAAACCCATATGAAAAAACTCTTCATTACCCTGACATTGATGTGCATAATAATCAATGTCTCTGGACAGTCTTCATCTGATTCGATTCAAGTCAAAAAGCGCTTAGGCCCTGTATTTCAACAAAATGGAAGAAACCTGACTCCTAATCAACTCCTGAATATAACAAAATCAAATCCGGATGCTTTTGCCGAAATGAAAGTTGCCAGTAACAATTACGTGGCAAGCCTGTTTTTTCAAATACCGGGGGGATTCCTGATAGGTTATCCGATCGGCACCTTGCTTGGAGGAGGCGATCCAAACTGGACGATGGCAGCCATAGGAGCCGGGCTGGTAATAATTGCCATTCCTCTTATTTCAGCATATAATAAGCATGCTACCAATGCAGTAAATATTTATAACAAGGGACTAAGGAGCTCTTTAATTCCAGCTTCATCAATGAATCTTAGAGTCACTTCAAATGGAGTGGGTCTGAGAATTTCTTTTTGACCAGATCCGGAACGCAGGGTATTGCTAAAACACATTGATAATCGTTAATAATTATAAATATGAAGATAAAAATCTTGTTTTTCATAATATTTTTCATCGGATTAAGCTCCATTATTAAAGCACAGGAATATGCTATCGATAAAAAAGCCACTATCCTGGCAGGAACAGGAAGCTTCATGAGCCAGGGCGGAGACCTGTTTGAAGACTGGAATGGAAAAA
>CAYQBZ010000262.1:0-5279 GCA_964415855.1 uncultured Rikenellaceae bacterium | reverse complement strand
GGAACCAAGGACCTTAATTCTCATGAGGTGGAACTTGCCTTGTCAACGCAGCTTCTTAATGATAAAGTAATACTTAACAGTAATTTTGATGTCACCGGAACCAGCAGCGCCACTTCCACCAATACCAATCAGATAACAGGTGATTTTGATGCAGAAATCAAGCTCACCGGGAAGTTGCGCTTCAAAGTGTTCAACAGGTATAACGATCCCTATACAGGGAAGCTGGCTCCCTATACCCAGGGCTTTGGTATTTTCTTCAAACAGGATTTCAATAAATTTTCTGATCTCTTTAATAAGAAGGATAAAGCTGATATGAAAAAAGAGGAGGAACCCAAAGTCGAGGATAAATAATCTCCTGAGAATCAGAGTGGGCTACAGCAATAGTTAATAAAATTTCTACCATTGTTATTAAACCTGTATAATAGAACGGGGTATCATTACGTTTTTTAATAACTTCGTAAATTATCAGCCTATATTTTAATATACAGAAAGATCAGATAAATAATTAACAAACAGAAGAATATGACATTTTTACAGCTTATTATGCAGGAAGGGACATTACCTGTGGAACAGGCAGGTGAGATGAAACTTACACTCCTCGACCTTGCCATTAAAGGGGGTTGGGTTATGATCCCGATTGTTTTGTTATCATTTGTGGCGGCATATGTCTTTATTGAAAGATATTACGTTATCCGTAGCGCCACCAGGGAAGACATAAATTTTATGAACAGGATTAAAGACTATATACACGATGGGAAGATAGACGCTGCCCTTGCACTGTGCAGGTCGACAGACAGCCCGTCGGCCCGGATGGTTGAGAAAGGGGTAAGCCGCCTGGGCAGGCCGTTGCAGGACATCAGCACAGCTATTGAAAATACCGGCAAGCTTGAAGTGTCAAAGCTTGAAAAAGGATTCCCTACACTGGCAACCATAACAGGTGCAGAACCAATGCTTGGATTTCTGGGTACGGTAATAGGGATGGTTCAGTCGTTCTACGCAATGTCGCAGGCAGGAAACAACATTGAGGTATCACTGCTCTCAAATGGAATTTATACAGCACTCATCACTACCGTAGCAGGGTTAAGCGTCGGAATAATAGGCTATTTCGCTTATAATTACCTTGTTGTCAGAGTGGAGAGAGTGGTCTTTAACCTTGAGGCTACACTTACTGAATTCATGGATATACTGAATGAACCTGTAAAATAAGATCTTAAAAATGGCTATTTCCAAAAGAAACAAGATAAGTATCAGCTTCAGCTCTACCGGAATGACTGATGTTGTTTTTAATCTTCTTATTTTCTTTATGTTAACTTCAACACTTGTTCATCCGACCGCGCTTAAGCTACTGTTGCCGAAAGGCAGTTCCCAGACATCGGCCAAACCATTGACAACCATTTCTATAACCAGCGATCTTAAATATTATGTTGAACAACAGCAGATAAATTTTGAGGACCTGGAAGGTATACTCAGGGAAAAACTGGGCGATAAGCCGGACACCTACATATCGCTTCACGCAGATAAAACTATACCATGGGATTATGTTGTAAGAGTTTTAAATATTGCTCAGGCAAATAACTATAAAATAATAATTGCGACCTCACCCAAATAATGACCTTCACCAATTCCCTTCGGAACGGGGAAAAGGAATTGCAGGGACAGTTATTATCCACCTGGTTCTGCTGTTGCTGCTGGTATTTGTTGGCTTCTCTGTACCACCTCCTCCGGAAATGGAAGAGGGTATAATAGTAAATTTCGGCACTGATGAAACAGGGATGGGTATTATTGAGCCTTCACCACAGACAACTGAGGAAGCGGTCCCTCCTCCTCCTCCCGCCAACGTTACGGAGAAGCAGGAAGAAGATCCGCTTCTGACACAGGATTTCGAAGAAGCTCCCGAAGTTGTTAAAGCTGATCCGGAAGCTGAGAAGAAAAAACAGGAGGCGATTGAAGCTGAGAGGATACGTAAAGAACAGATTGAGGCCGAAAGGATCAGGAAAGAACAGGAAGAAATTGAACGACAGAGAATTGAGGCTGAAAGGAAAAGACAGGCCGAGATTAAGGACAGAACCAGGAATGCACTTGCAAACTCTAAAAATGCAGCTACAAACTCCACCAGTGAAGGCATAACAGGGGAACAAGGTAACCAGGGAAAATTACCGGGGACAGTCGGTTCAAATGACCGTGAAGGTAACGGACTGGGTGACAAGGGCATATCATATAATCTGCAAGGAAGGGGCTTCCAGTCACTACCAACCCCCAAATACGATTACCAGGGTGAAGGAAGGGTGGTGGTTGAGGTAAGTGTTGACAGAGCAGGAAAAGTCATACAGGCTGTTCCTGGTACCAAAGGATCAACAACTCTTGACGAATATCTTCTTAAAGTTGCCAGGGATGCTGCCATGGAGGCCCGTTTTGAAGCAAAGCCCGATGCCCCTGCTATTCAGAAAGGGACTATTACCTATAATTTTATTCTTAAGTAAACTCCCGGAAATGTACAGTGAAAATAATTATTATTGTCGCCGTTCAAATAGTTCCTTTACCGCAACAAGCAAATTGTCAATTAGGTTATTGTCTTTTATTATGTAGTCGTCTATACCTTTCCTGGCAAGCTCCAGTACTATTTCACCTTTGTCCTGCCCCGATAACATTATTACCGGAACATCCGGCTGTGCAGCTTTAATACAGTCAAAAACCTCCATCCCGTTCATCACTTCATGGTCGTTATTAATAAAAAAGTAATCCAGGATGATCAGATCAGGATTCTTTTGTAAGGACTTAAGACATTCTTCTCCGTATTTAAAAGCCTCAATATTATATCCTTCCGACGTGAAACGCTTCACGACCAACATATTGATAAATGGATCATCATCAACGATAAAAAGCAGCTTCTGTTTGCTCATAGATTATTCATTTAACATAATGCCTGTGCAAAGTTAACATAAAATTGGTACACCGGAGATTTGAGATTCATAGCGCAAAGTAAAAATCTTACATTGAAAAAAGAGGAAAGGATTTCATCATTCTGATAACCTCTGCTCCAACCTGACTTATAACAGTTTCATTTTCAATATCGGAGATAACCTTATCAATGAGTTCCACAATCGGTCCCATATGCTCCTCGCGCAGTCCCCTGGTTGTCACAGCCGGTGTCCCGACACGTAACCCGGAGGTAAGAAATGGTGAACGGCTGTCAAAAGGGACCATATTCTTGTTTACGGTTATGTGAGAGCGCACAAGGGTATTTTCAACCTTCTTTCCGGAAATATCAGGCTTTTTGGTTCTCAGGTCAATAAGCATCAGGTGATTATCAGTTCCCTCAGATATTACCTTATAGCCTTTTGCTATAAAAGCGTCAGCCATTACAGCTGCGTTCTTCTTAACCCTGTCCTGGTATTCACTGAATGAAGGTTCAAGGGCTTCGCCGAAAGAGACTGCCTTGGACGCAATAACATGTTCAAGCGGTCCGCCCTGCGTGCCTGGAAAGACAGCTGAATTCAACAGGGAAGACATCATCCTGATTTCTCCTTTGGGAGTTGTAAGTCCCCATGGATTCTCAAAATCCTTACCCATAAGTATGATACCTCCCCTGGGGCCACGTAATGTCTTATGAGTTGTTGAGGTAACAATATGAGCATAATTAAGAGGATTTCTCAGTAAACCGGCAGCTATCAGACCGGCAGGATGTGCCATATCCACAACCAGCATTGCGCCTGTCATATCCGCTATCTTCCTCATCCGCTCATAGTCCCATTCCCTGGAATAAGCAGATGCCCCTCCAATGATCATTTTTGGCTTCTCCTTAAGCGCTATCTCTTCCATCATGTCATAATCAACAAGACCGGTCTCTTCGTTGACTCCATAAGCCACGGGTTTATAAAAAAGACCTGAAGAATTGACCGGGGAACCGTGTGAAAGATGTCCTCCGTGAGCCAGGTTAAGTCCCATGAAGGTATCGCCGGGTTGCAGAAGTGTCATAAATACGGCCATATTTGCCTGGGCCCCGGAATGAGGCTGAACATTTGCATATTCAGCACCAAACAGCTTTTTCAACCTGTCTATGGCAATCTGTTCTGACTGATCAACTATCTCGCATCCTCCGTAATACCGGTGTCCGGGATATCCCTCGGCATATTTGTTAGTCATTACCGATCCCATTGCCTCAAGAACCTGGGGGCTAACAAAATTCTCCGAGGCAATAAGTTCAATTCCATTTATCTGGCGCTGACGTTCCTGTTCAATCAGGTCAAAAATCAAAGTATCCCTTTTCATAATTCAGTTATTTAAATATTATCATTCTTCGGAAAATTCTATAAGTAACTCTCGATATGTTGAAAAGATTCTCGATTTGGAAATGAATCCTACATAATAACCATTATCAAGCACAGGTAGGTTCCAGGCACCTGTTTTTCTGAAAGTCTCCATAACAGTATCTATGCTTTCCCTCTTGTCGATATATGAAGGGGGTATTGTCATCAGCTCTGAAACCCTTGTTTGATCGTATAAATCATGCTGAAACATTATTTCCCTTACGTCATCCAGTAATACAACTCCCTCCATTATATTATACTCATCGACCACAGGGAATAAATTCCTTTTTGATCTTGAAATTACCTTAACCAGTTCACCCAGGGTATCACCTGGCTTCACTTTTAACAGGTCTGTTTCAATTTCTTTCCTCCAGTCCATACGGGTCAGGACAGCCTTATCCTTGTCATGGGTGATCAATTCGCCCCTCTGGGCAAGCTGAATATGGTAGATAGAATGTTTCTCAAAACTCCTTGTGGTGATATAGGCTACCGTCGAGGTTAAGATAAGGGGAATAAGAAGACTATAGCCTCCTGTTATTTCCGCAATGAGAAATATTGCAGTGAGGGGGGCATGCATCACACCTGCCATTGTACCAGCCATTCCAACAAGTACAAACCTGTTATCCGGAAGATCGAAACTTGCAAATTTTCTCAGGACACTTGCAATCAGATACCCGTTTATGCCCCCGATGAATAAAGTTGGTGCAAAAATACCGCCAACCCCTCCTGCCCCGTTTGTGGAACTGCTTGCAACAACCTTAAGCAATACAAGTCCCAGCATAAAAAGTACGATCATAATGAAACTGTCAGTCAGCCGGGGAAAGATATTGTTATTGAATGCCTGATCAACATTCCCCTGGAGAAGCGACATTATTGTATCATAACCCTCGCCGTAAAAGGGAGGAAAAAGGTAAATCATACCTCCGAGAACAATACCTCCCAGCAAGAGTCTCAGGTAGATATTCTTAATCT
>CAYQBZ010000261.1:0-5315 GCA_964415855.1 uncultured Rikenellaceae bacterium | reverse complement strand
TGATTTCGAAAGGGAGCGGCGTTTCCAAACCCGTTATCCGCGGACTCTCAATGAATGATATCCTGGTTCTTAACAATGGAGTCCGTTTTGAAAACTACCAGTATTCCAGTCATCATCCGCTTGGGATTGATGAATTTGGAATTGAAGAGGTTGAAATAATAAAAGGGCCGGCTTCGCTGCTCTATGGATCAGATGCGATCGGAGGAGTTATTAATTTTATCAAAGAGAAGCCTGCTCCTGTAAACACTATTACCGGTGATTATAACCTGCAACTATTTTCAAACAGCCTTGGCATGACAAATAATCTCGGGATAAAAGGAACATCAAAAAAATTCTTTGGAGGAATAAGAATAGGACAGAAGACCAATGCCGATTATCTTCAGGGGGGAGGTTCTTTTGTCCCAAACTCGAGGTTTAATGAATCATCCCTTAAAGCAAATACCGGTTTTACAGATAAGTTCGGATCTTTTAATTTATATTACGATTTCAATGAGCAAAAACTGGGGCTGGTTGAAGACGAGGCTGTTGAAGAGATTACAGAAAGAGGAAGGAAAAACGAAATATGGTACCAGCAATTCAATAACCACCTGCTGTCTGTACAAAACAAGCTGTACCTGGGTAAATATAAACTTGAGATAAATTCAGCTTACCAGTATACAGGACTGATACATTTTGGTGAAGCTGATATCACTGAAATTCAGATGCGACTTGCAACAGTAACTTACGAAACAATCCTTCATTTACCCTCTAAAGCAAATTCAGAATATATAATTGGTTTCCAGGGATTGAACCAGACAAGTAAAAACCTGCATAACAGGGAAACATTACTTTTACCTGATGCAGCCACAACAAATTATTCTGCTTTTGGATTGCTTCAATATACGTTCTTTAAAAAACTGAAGTTGCAAACGGGTTTGCGTTACGATAATAAATCAATCTCAACCCAGACTGTCGGAGTATCATCAGTTCCGGAAACATACCGGGCAGCAATTAAAAAAGATTATGGTAGTTTTAGCGGCTCTGCCGGAGCAACATATAATTATTCTGAATATCTGCTGTTCAGGGCAAATTTTGCTGCAGCTTATCGTACACCAAACCTTGCTGAACTCACATCTAATGGCCCGCATGAATTAAGGTATGAGATCGGTGACCAGAACCTTTCGCCTGAATATTCATACGAAACTGATTTGAATTTCCATTACCATATTGATAACTTCATGATTGACATTGCAGGTTTTTATAACTCAATTAGTAATTATATCTACATTTCACCAACACCTTTTACTGCTTCAGGACTGAGCGTATACAGGTACCGGCAGGCAAATTCTCATCTTATTGGTTTTGAAACAGGGATACATTATCATCCTGTATCTATGAAATGGCTGTCATTTGAACCAACATTTTCCTTTGTGATCGGAAAACAAGATAATGGTACTTATCTGCCATTCATCCCGGCACATAAATTTCAACTTGACCTGCGAGCAGAAAAAGAAAATTTATCCTTCCTGAAGAAGGTATTTGTGTCGGTCTTCACTAGCACGGCATTTAATCAAAACAACACTGCCCCTGAAGAAACAACCACAAAAGGGTACACCACGGTGAACCTGAGTACCGGTGGAAATATTAAAATGCGAAACCAGCTTATGTCAGTCAGCATAAGTGTAACCAACATTTTTGACACAAAATATATTGACCATTTATCAACTCTGAAAGAGGTTGGTATGTTCAATCCCGGCAGGAATATTACACTAAGCATAAAAATACCCTTTTCAATGAATCTTAATAATCTCTAAGCGATGAACGGAATAAGGCAGTTCGCATTAGAATTGTCAATTTGTTGCCAATATGCTTTTTAATCGTGTTACCTTTAACAAACCAATTCACTTTGAATTGTGTTTAATGCAGGAAAAACAGTAACTTTATTAAAAATATTATTGTACAATGAACAAACTTATTTTATTATTCCTCATCGGGTTACTAATTGTAGCCTGTAATCAGAATCCCGGACCATCTACTGTCGCCGGTACGAATTCCGGAGTTGGTCAAACAGATGCCGTAGTCAGGGATGGAGTATTCATCCACATAACTGAAAGCTACAACGACCCGCACAGGGTATTGATGCCGCTGAAAATGGCAACCATAATGGCAAACGATAAGGATGTTCTGGTATATATGGATATTAATGCCGTGGAACTCCTTGTCAAAGGTGCAAAGGATATGACCTTTGCGGAATTTGAATCTGCACAAACATACATTAGGCAACTGATTGACAAGAAGGTAGGAGTATATGCCTGTCCGACTTGTTTAAAAATTGCCGGATTCAATCCTGAAGACCTTATAGATGGTGTCCAGGTCGCCATGAAAGATAAGTTCTTCAGCTTTACCAGCGGAAGGATCATTACCCTCGATTATTGATACTAATTAATAAGCAGATCATACTCTTTTCCAGCCACGGGAGAATAGCCGGACCGACATTAGTGTGCTAAAATACTTAACTATGTTAGCTGTAAATCATTCATTTTACCGTGAACAATGCATAATTTATTATGTTGTTATGGTTAGAATATCCATTTTTAACTAATACCCACTATAGATTTAATGAACGAATTTGATATTAAAGCAGCAGGATGGGATCAGAATCAGATGCACTGGGATCGTTCTGAAGCTGTTGCAAATGAGATCATAAAGAATATCCCGCTTAACAGGCAGATGAAAGCTCTTGAATTCGGAGCAGGAACAGGCATCACAAGTTTTTACCTTAAAGACTATCTGAAAGAGATCACGATGATGGACAACTCTGCCGGTATGGTAGAGATTATGAAGCGGAAAATCGAGACAAGTGGTGCAAAAAATCTGAATTTTGTAAACTTCGATCTGGAACATTCAGTATTTACTGAGAAGAAATTTGACCTTGTTTTTACCCAGATGGTGCTTCACCATATTGATGATACTGCAGGTATTATTAAGAAGTTCCATTCCCTCCTTAAACATGGTGGGCACCTGGCAATTGCTGACCTTTACCCCGAAGATGGCTCATTTCATGGTGAAGGCTTTACAGGCCATACGGGTTTTGATATTTCAGATCTGTCAAACCTCATATCACGACTGGGCTTTGAAAATATAACTCACAGACTCTGCTATGTGATAAAAAGGGAGATATCCGAAACTGAGATAAAGAGCTATGATGTATTCCTTATTACAGCAAAACGGATATGAGTCAATGGTCCGGTAAAATTGTATGTGAATAGTATTGATAATTTTAAGATAATTACATGGAAATAACATTCGATGAAGGTAAGGTAGTAACCGCACACTACCATGGGCACATAATAAGGACAGATCAGCCGTCAGATAACGGGGGAGGCGACTCTGCCCCGGCACCATTTGATCTTTACCTGGCCTCTATAGGCACATGTGCAGGAATTTATGTCAAAGCATTTTGCGATAACAGGGAAATCCCAACCGGTAATATAAAGATCATGCAAGAGGTAGAGTATAACAGGGAGACAGGTCTGCCTTCTGATATAACTCTTGATATCAGAATACCAGCCGGGTTTCCCGAAAAATACAGGGATTCACTTATCCATGTTACCGGGTTATGCCTTGTAAAGAAATCCATTGCGAATCCTCCGGAATTCAGAATTATTACATCAATAACCTAAATAATATCAATATGAAAATAGCAGTGCCAGTAACAAAGGAAAACCAGATAGAAAGTCACTTCGGCCATTGTGACTCATATGGTGTATTCACAATAAATGAAAGCAGGGAGGCTGTCTCAATAGCCAGTTTTTTCTTCATTATACCCCTATCCTGAAAGCTATCGGGACCCCAGAGAAAGACTACTTTTTGATTATCAGATATTTATCATCCCCCTGTGCGGCAGGGAGTAAATCTCAGCCTTTTGAGACTCCCTCTTGCTTCTTATTCTTTTTTCGTGGTCTTAAGTCCTAAAGGCAGGTAAAGAGGACAGAAGCTGAATATGCTTGTCACAACAAAAATTCCAGACAGTATCAACAGAATAATTCCAAGGGTACCTGAAATTATGTTGGTAAACCAGAGGACTACTACCACGACAGCAACCAGTATCCTGATCACTTTGTCAACTGTTCCCATGTTCTTTTTCATAACACTAAAATTAATTAATTAACATATTGAATTTCCTAATCAAGCTCTTTGGAAATTGCCATAGCTGCTATTGTACCGTCCGCAACAGCAGTTGTTATCTGCCTGTATCTCTTACTGATAACATCGCCCACGGCATAAACACCAGACACACTTGTCCGCATATCCTCATTGGTTTTAATGTAACCCCACTGATCAAGCTCCAGCTTATCTCCGAAAAGGTCAATATTAGCTTTCATACCTATAAAGATAAACACTCCGTCACTTTTTAGCTTCCGGCGTTCTTTTGTTTTCAGGTTTTCGACTTCAGTAATTATTTTATCGCCTTCCCTGGTAAATAACCTGGGTTCAGTTTCATAAATGATTTGTATTTTCGGATTTTTAAATACTTTCTCCTGTGCCTGTTTGTTTGCTGTCAGCTTGTCAAACTGGTGAATAATTGTAAGCCTGCTGGCAAACCTGGTAATATATTCAGATTCTTCAATTGCCGAATTACCACCGCCAATAACTATTACCTCCTTGTTATCGAAATACTTTGCATCGCAGGTTGCACAATACGAAATACCCTTACCTTTTAGTTCACGCTCTCCAGGAGCACCTGTAAGGTTGGGTGTAGTACCTGTCGCAACCACAATCTTTTTTGCCTTTACAGTCTCATATTCATCAATGACTACCTCCTTTTTTTCAAGATCAACCCTTGTAATATCAACAGCCACCTTATATATAGTACCGCAAAGCTTAGTCTGCTCACTCATGTTATGCGAGAGCATATAACCGGGCTGTGGATCAATAAAGCCCGGATAGTTCGATACCTCATGGGTTGTTGATACATGGCCCCCCGGTAATGCAATATCGATCAGTACAGTGTTGATCTTTGACTGGCAGAGATACAATCCGGCTGTCAGTCCACCGGGACCTGCACCGAGTATAATAACATCAAATTCCGAAACCGTTGGTTTAATACCGGCTTTTATCTCCCTCACCCGGCCAGCAGGCAGCATGCTATCGAGGTTATAAATGATATCACTTCGCTTGATCCCTCCGCCCAGCCTGCTTGCTACCTCTTCACCGTTGTTAAAAAAGAGCAAAGTAGGAGACGATTTTACCTCAAGCTTTTCGGCAAGCTCCCTGTTCTGCTGACGAAATATCTTGATGAACCGGACATCCTTTCCGTATAATACTGCAAGGTC
>CAYQBZ010000260.1:0-5317 GCA_964415855.1 uncultured Rikenellaceae bacterium | reverse complement strand
ATGCTTGATGCCCTGAAGATTCACGGGCCATTCTATGGTATTATCATGGGAACAGGGAGGATACTCAGGTGCAGGCCAGGTGGTACTCATGGCTATGATCCTGTTCCCCTTTTCAGGTTCCGACGCTATCGTCCGTTACAGGCGCTGCTGGGAAAATGGGAAAAAGAAAACAGGTTAAAAAGGCATTAATGGATCTATTTTATAATCGTATGGACATTGTATGCAACGTCCATGCAAGCATCCCTGCCACATTCAGAAATTTAACTCCTCTTTAAGATGTTTATATCCTGAACGGCTTACAGGTAACTTGTCGCCGGAATGCAGGATTGCCACATGTGTTTCTTTGCCATATGGTTCAATAAGCTTTATCTGTTCAATCCTTACAATATATGACCTGTGGATCCTTACAAAATCGGTTTTTGGAAGATTATCTTCACAGAACTTCATGGTATGTTGTTTTAAGGCCCTCCCTTCCGAGTGATGGATCATAACGTAGTCATCCTGTGCTTCGACGTAGCGGACCTGTTCCACTGGTATCAGGTTTATCGAGTTTCCTTTCCTGACAACAAACCTGTTTACAGGTGAGGAAGATTCGGGCTTTTTAAGAAGGAGCTTATTTGCCGCTTCCTTATTTCCTGTACCTGACTTAATCTTATCAGTCGCTTTTTTTACGGCTTCCAGGAATCTTCTCTTTTGAAAGGGCTTTAAAAGGTAATCCACAGCATTCAGCTCAAAGGCTCTTAAGGCATACTGATCGTATGCTGTAGTAAAAATGATCTCGGGCTTCTCTGTGAGGACCTCCACCAGTTCAATTCCACTTAGTCTCGGCATCTGTATATCCAGGAAGACCAGGTCAGGTTTAAGAGCTGATATTGTTTTTAATCCGGAAAAGCCGTCAGCACATTCGTCAATGACTTCTGCGTCATCAACCTCCTTTAAATAATATTTAATAATTTCTCGTGCCGGAGTCTCATCATCAATTATAACGATCCTGATTTTGCTCATAGTTATTCTTTTTCCATGACTGTCTGACAGCCCGGTGGTTTCTTCCTGCTAAATTATATTATTTTTTTGAGATGATTATTTTTACTTAGTCCTTTGGAAGGTAAATAGTTACCCGAAATAGATCATTCTCTTTCATTGTTTTTAAAGATGCCCTGTTGCCATAATACAGTTCAAGTCGCCTGGTTACATTCAGCAAACCTGTCCCGGTTCCCCTTTTTGATGTTGATGCAGGATCGTAGTCATTACTTATTACTATTTCAACAAATCCTTTTTTGATCCTTGCTTCCGTTTTTATTTTTACTGTTTCGGTGCTTTCATAAACACCATATTTAATGGCATTCTCATAGAGTGGCTGAAGTAGCATTACCGGAATTTTAAAGTCGAGGCATTCATTTTCCACGGTCTCCTCTGTAATTAACTTTTCCCCGAATCTTACTTTTTCAATATCCAGATATAACTGCAGATTATCCAGTTCACTCTTTAATGATACAGATTGTTCATCTTTTCTTGAAAGGGCATATCTCATGAAGTCCGACAATTTGACTACCATATCCCTGGCTTTCTCCGGGTTCGTTATTGTGAGCGAGCTGATTGAATTAAGGCTGTTGAACAGGAAGTGAGGATTGATCTGCGACCTCAGCATCTTAAGTTCGGTCTCCTTGACAAGGCTCTCAAGCTGAGCCTCTTTCGCTTTCTTTTCAGACAGGTTGGAAAGGCTTTCAAAAAGGTAGTATGTCAGGATCACCAGTCCGTAAATGAACACTCCTGTACCCACTCTGTATGGAAAGGTACTGTTCCAGTATTCCTGAAAGTTATTGTCCTCCGGAAGAACAAGAGGTACGACAAATTTTGAGATCAACACCCACAGAGTGACAGATATCGCCCCCGTAAGAACAAGATTTGCAACAAGTATTGCTGCCTGTGTCTCACCTGAATTGAAAAACCTGAAAGGATACCATATTGAAAGGGTAATTCCCGAATAAATAAGCAGGGATATTATACTGTCGATAATGCTGATGTTTGTAAAACTTCCGTAGGCATAGTAGAACAGCAGTGACTGGCCCATGGCCAGAAACAGCCAGACCAGCCACCAGACTGAAAACCGGACCCTGTTAGTAAGTACAGGATGATTCATGCCTTACGGATTAATAGCTTTTAACTTCTCCTCCGCCAAAAATAACGGCTCCCTTCAGGACCAGTTGTTTTGAAGGATCAATTGTCCTGCCGGGACTGAGTTTCCTTGAATCGCTGAATCCTCCGAGTATAGGAGTTACATCGATTGAGACTTGCCAGTCGTCAGGAACAATAAAAGTTGCCCCACCGAAGATACAGGCTACCTCAAGCTCGGATCTGCCAGGTGCCAGCCGGGCTTTTGTGAGATCCAGTTCTATACCTCCGAAAATGGCAGTTACCTTGCCTCCTGTAAAGTTCTCTGAGACTATCTGGCGTTCACCCCCACTGAAAATATTAACATAATCGACATAATCATCGCCAATAACTCCCTTGGTGGTGGCAGACCTCCAGCCATGTCGTTTTGAAAAGATAAAGATCACCCCAATGATAATGAATATTGAGGGCCAGAAAATGTTATACACATGAAAAGTCTCATGAAAAATAAGTGGTAGCAGGAAAAATCCGCCAACCGCCATTACTATCACTCCGGCTGTTTTTTCGGAAGCCCCAAGGGTCATGACAAGTCCAACAGCTACCAGCAGCATGGGCCAGCTGAAAATTACATGATCAATGAATCCCGGGAAAATGCCGGTGTTTCTCATTACAAGGAATAGTCCGACTATTACCAGTATCACACCCACAAGGGCGCGATTGCTTTTAAAGTGCCGATGGTTGTGCCCTGATTCAGGGTTCCCGTCATAATAGGATTTATTAGTTTCCATGATAATAATTTTATTTGTAAATGAATTAATTATTTAAATATTTCGTCTGAAAAATGATGAAATAATAAAAGAGAGGCCTATTAATACTATTACTGCGGGCCAGTAAAGAGTTTTTAATATTTCCGGGGTCACCGTAAAGATATCGTCAAGCAGGAACCAGGTGCCACCTGCTAAAAGCAATAAGCCTCCGGTGAATTTCAGATTAAAAAGGAGGAGTATCCCGACAAAGATCATTGCAGACTGCCAGGTGAAATAGTCGCTGACACTTCCAAGATTAAACAGATCGTTTGTGGCAATCATAAGAGCTAATCCAAGGACGATAAAGAATAGTCCGATACTAATCCGGGGGTGATGTTCCCTGTGTTTTAAGTGATGATATTTTCTTTGTCTCATAGCTTATATAATTATGTATTAGCAAAAATAGCATTCATATCAACGGCTCATGCCAATAAATCGGTAAGCAGCGGCTCTTTACCGGTATCTGTCCTTTTATTTCTTTAAATGTTACTTTTTTGTTGATAATTTTTTTAATTGCAGAAGGATTTATATTTTTGCAAACCAAATTTTGAATAGATGTCCGGACCATATACCATACAGCTTGGTGGATTAAGTGAGGGGCGCCATATCATCGATTTTGAGATTGGTAATGAGTTTTTTGAATTGTTCGAAGAATCGGAAATTAAGGAAGGAAGCCTTATTGCAGAAATTGAGTTGGAAAAAAGCGCCTCCATTTCAGATCTTGTAATAAGGGTTTCAGGTAATATTTCCATATGCTGTGACCGTTGCCTGGAGATGTTTTTACAACCTGTGCTTAGCGAGAACAGGCTGCTTGTAAGGTATGGCAAAAGCATGGAAGATACTGATCCTGATATACTTTCTGTAACATCTGATGATCCTGAATTGGATCTGCAGCAACACATTTATGAATTTATTCATCTGGCATTGCCAATAAAAAGAGTGCATCCCGATGATAAAAACGGAAACAGTATGTGTGATCCTGCTATGTTGAACAAACTTGGTGAACATATTGTTACAGAGGATAATGCTATTGATCCTCGTTGGGATGAATTAAAAAAATTTGTGAACGATAATTAATAAAAACTGAAATGGCACATCCGAAACGCAAACATTCGAAGACCAGAAGGGATAAGCGCAGAACGCATTACAAGGCAACTCCACCTACAGTGGCAAGCTGTTCAAACTGCGGATCGCCGGTTCTGTATCACAGGGTATGCCCTGAGTGCGGATTTTACAGAGGCAAACTTGCTGTTGAGAAAAAGGCTACTGCCTGACCTCAGATAACTTAATGACAAAAATATGAGAATAGGCCTTGATGTAATGGGTGGTGATTATGCCCCTGATGCAATCATGGAAGGAGCTGTTGATGCACTGCAGTATTTATCGGATGATGATAAGCTTGTTCTTTTAGGTGATGAAGGTGCCATATACGACAAACTTAGTGAGATAGGTATTGAGCCTTCTCTTTTTGAGCTTGTCCATACGTCTCAGGTGATCGAAATGGCTGATCATCCTGCCAAAGCTTTTTCACAGAAGAAAAACTCCAGTATCGCAGTAGGATACGGGATGCTGAAGAGCGGGGTGCTTGATGGTTTCTGCAGTGCCGGGAATACCGGAGCGATGCTTGTTGGGGCAAGCTATACCGTCAATGTAATACCCGGTGTTCTCAGACCTGCCCTCGCCACATTCCTGCCCTGTATTGATAACAGGGATTCGGTGATTCTCGATGTGGGATTAAATCCTGACTGTAAGCCTGATGTTCTTATGCAGTACGGAATACTCGGGAGCCTTTATTCAAAATACGTACTTGGCAAGGAAAATCCTTCGGTCGGCCTTCTCAATATCGGGGAAGAAGCAACAAAAGGTACTCCTTCTGTTAAAGCTGCCTTTGAACTGATGAAAGAATACCAGGGAATAAACTTTGCCGGAAATATAGAGGGCAATGCACTGTTTGGCGAGACCATGACGGATGTAATTGTTTGCGATGGCTTTGTGGGAAATGTTATCATCAAACAGGCAGAAGCATTTCATCATATCTATCAGGCACGTAATCTCAGGGATTCCTTTTTTGACCGTCTGGATTTCGAAAATATCGGCGGAACTCCGATAATAGGTATAAATGCCAATGTGGTAATAGGTCACGGTATTTCAAAAAGAAAAGCCGTGATGAATATGATTCTCCAGACCAGGGCAGTTGTTCATGCAAATCTGGCACAAAAGATTAAAGAAGCAATTTAATTATGGAAAAGATACGGGCAGCCATTACAGGAATAAATGCATGGGTGCCGGAATACAGGTTGACAAACCATGAATTATCAACAATGGTTGATACTTCCGATGAATGGATAATGCAGAGAGTAGGGATTAAGGAAAGACGGATTCTGAAGGGAGAAGGTCTC
>CAYQBZ010000259.1:0-5326 GCA_964415855.1 uncultured Rikenellaceae bacterium | reverse complement strand
ATGGCTGGACAGCAGTTACTTTGGACCTACAGCGAAGCGCCCAGTTTGAGCACACGGTGTTGGTTACACAAAACGGCGTGGACATCCTGACCTTGCATGAACAACAATCACAGCCGTTCTTGGGCCAAAACAACAAGAGCTATATGTGAGAAACGGAGTACGAAAACCAACAGATGGCGCAGAAATGATAAAAGGTAAAAAATCGGTTGCTTTAGTAGATTACGAAATATGCAGCCCAAATGAATGTAATCCTGATAGAGGTATTTGTGCTGCAGTAGAAGTATGCTCAAAGGCTGTTTTAGAACAAATAGATGGGACTTTTGAGGCGCCAATAGTAGATCAAGATATGTGTTTAGGATGTGGGGATTGTGTTGGAGCCTGCCCTTTAGATGCTATTCAAATAAAACATAATTTTTAAGGATTCAGTAATGGCAAAAATAATCGTTTCCACTGGAAGAGGAGGGACTGGGAAGACCACATTTGTGGCATTGGCTGCCAGGTATCTGGAATCTCCCTTTCTTCTTATTGACCTTGACCCTGACCAAAATTTGGCAGACATGCTCGGTATAAATTTAGATAATGAACCGGTAATGACTGTCTCAGGTGCGCTTTACAGCATCATACAGAAGAGAAAAAGCAGCACCGAGTTTAATTCAATACCTCTGTATAGCCAAATGGAATATTTGCTTCAAAGCGATTGCCTATATGAAGGAAGGAATTTTGATTTACTTACTTTGGGTACTAAATTGATTCCGGGTTGCTATTGCGTCCCGGATGATTTGCTCAAACAAAATATTCCAAGGCTGGCCAAAAATTATAAGAATGTGGTAATCGATTCACCGGCAGGCGTAGAACACCTAAATAGAAAGGTAACGTCGAACATAAACGAGCTTTTTATTCTTTTAGATCCCTCAATGAAATCGATAAAACATATAAAGAGAGTAGAAGATATAACCAAAGGCGTTGGGATCCATTATGATCATCTTTACGTAATAGGTAATTATGAGTTTGACCAGGCAACGGAGGGCTATTTGCGCAAAGTTAACCAAAATTATATAGGGAAGGTAGGATACGATAAAGAACTGAGAGAGTATAACTTAAATGGTAAATCGCTATTAGAGCTTCCCGATAGTTCGCCGGCTTGTTTATCTATCAGAGAAATAATGGAAAAGAGCAGCTTATTAAAGGTAAAAACGAAGTAAGAAGAGTAACAATTTAAAAATACAGAGGGAAGAAGAAAAAATGAATTCAAGACAGCGAGTATTAAAAACTTTAAGGCACGAGGAGCCAGATAGGGTTCCTGTAGACCTTGGAGGATGGGTAACTTCAATGCACAGTAGGGCTTATGCCAATCTTAGAAAGTATCTGGGCTTGGAGGAAAAGAAACTGGAGCTGAAAGATTGGGTTCAGCAACTTCCTTGTTTAGGAGAAGAGATTCTTGACAAACTTAGTATTGATACTAGGTATGTCAGACCAGGAGCACCAGAAGGGGCTAATTGGCAGTTAAGATATGGGGAGGATGAAAATTATTACTATGTTACTGATGCATGGGGGATTAAGAGAGCTATGCCAAAAGAAGGTGGGCTTTATTATGATATTGTAGAATCTCCACTCAAAGACGCTAACGTTGAAGATTTAGAGAAATATGAATGGCCTGATCCTATTGATCCTGGTTTTACAAAAGGAATTGTGGAGAAGGCAAAAAGGCTTAAGGAAACCGATTACGCTGTTGTGGGAGATTTTAACTTTGAATCCTGGTATGAGAATTGTTGGTATATGAGAGGGTTTGAGCAATGGTATATGGATATGTATCAAAATCCTGAGTTTGTAGAAGCATTATTGGATAAAACTGCTCAATTACATATGAAGTTTATGGATAAGGTACTTAACGAAGTAGGAGAACACTTAGATGTAATAATGCAAGGAGATGATCTTGCTGTTCAGGATGGACCTGCCATGTCTCTAGATATGTACAGAAGATTCATAAAACATAGACAAGCAAAGATATTTGATCTGATAAAACAAAAAACCGAAGCTAAGCTTCTTTACCACTGTTGTGGATCAGTCAGACCCTTCATTCCTGATTTGATAGAAATGAGAGTAGACATTATTAATCCAGTACAAGTGTCTGCTAAGGGAATGGACACCATGGAATTAAAAGAAGAGTTTGGAGACAAAGTAAGTTTCTGGGGAGCTATAGATACACAACATGTTTTACCTTTTGGAAATGTAGATGATGTAAAAAAAGAGGTAAAGAAAAGAATTGATGATCTGGCTCCAGGTGGAGGATATGTCTTAAGTCCAGTGCATAATATTCAAGCAGATGTTCCGCCACAAAACATAATGGCTATGTACAATGCTGTAAAGAAGTACGGAAAATATGAAAATGGAGGGAGTAAAGATGACTGAAAAAGCAAAAATATACAGTATCTTTCTTCCTTGTTATTCCTCGAGAAAAGACGGACTTTTAGGGGAATTGCAAAGTGAACTTGATGATGTAGAGTTTGTCGGTCTCGATGAGCTTTCAGGTATAGCAGGTACAGAGGGAAGGAATGAAGTATATCAAAATATAAGAAGGATGAAAGATAAAATAGATGGAATTCTTACATTTGGTGGCTATTTTGACCATAAGCTTACTTCGTTTGGATTGCCGGTTGTAATGGTGAGGTCACTCTTTGGAGTAGGAGACTGGGACAAGGGTATACTCAGTTTTTATGAAGGCAAAAAGGTCTTAACTACTTCTTTGTCTGATTTTGACATCTCATCTCGTACTTCTACATCCAGGCTAGAAGATCTTCTTAGTAAGATCAGGTTAATATCTGCTCTAAAGAAAGTTAAAAATTCAAGATTATTGGTAGTGCAGGAGCAGGAAATCCTCGGAAATTATGATATACAAGGGATGGACTTTCACTCCACATTACCCGAGGATTACAACGAGGTCTACTCGGAAAACCTGAGAAAGATAGGACTGGAAGTAACGCATGCGAGTTTGATTGAACTGAATGAAGAGATAGAAGAGATGGACAAGAGCGAGGCGGAAAAGACCACTGATATGTGGATAAACGAGGCTAAGGAGATAAGGGAGACAAATAGAGAGGAACTGTTGAAGGCAGCAAGGATGTATTGGGGTATGGAAAGGTTAATGGAAAAATATAATGCAAATGGAATAGCTATCCGAAGTTTGGTTCCATGGGTAAGGGGAACAATAAATACTACACCTTGTCTAGCAAATACTGAGTTAAATAAACAGAATAGAGTGGGAGTGTGTGAGGGGCTAGTCAATAACGCTATTACTGAAATGTTCGGCATCTATGTTACAGGAAATCCAAGCTTTATTGGAGATGTTATTGGCATAGACAGGATTAATGATACAGTCACATTTGCCCATTGCCAATGTCCGATAAATCCGCATAGAAGTGACAAGGTACCTTATGTCATAAGAAGCCATGCTTTGCAGAAGGGGAACGAGATGCTACCGAATGATTATCCCGAAGCAGGTCCTAATCTCGGTGCAGTTGTCCAAGTAGAACTTCCCACAGATGAAGTTGTTACGGCGGTAAAATTCAGCCTCTATGACAAGAAAATAGGAATCAGCACCGGATTAAGTGTTCCAGGAGATGAACTTTACAGGAATTTTAAGGATATACTTTGCAGGACTAAGCTTGTCATGAGAACCGACACAGAGGCATTTGAAAGAAATTATGATACCTCTTCTCTCGGAGTTCACAGAAATCTTATTTATGGTGATCATAGGGCGAAGATAAAAGACCTTGTTGCCTTTACTGGCTTTGAGATTATGGAGGAAGATAAATAAGATTATTCAAAAAAATAAAAGGCAGAAGATGGAAAAGAAAACGCAAGATTATTTAATTAAACCTATTGGGATAGTGAGAAGTGATTATAGAGAAGCTTCTTTAACCCTTCAAGAACAGGACTTAGAACTCGATGAAGAAATCTTAACTAGAACAAAAACAAATAAAGGGAATATATCTGAGCTTATTATTAATGAAGAATATAAGGATTGCTTGGATGGAATAGAAGATTTTTCCCATATTATGGTATTATATTGGTCACATCGAATAAATGATAAAGACCGGCGTGTTATCAAGGTTCATCCAGCAGGGAAAAAAGAGTATCCTTTAGTTGGAGTATTTGCCACTCGCTCTCCAGTTCGGCCTAACCCTATTTGCGCGACCACGGTAGAGCTGTTAGAAAGAAGAGAGAATATATTAAAAGTAAAGAGCTTAGATGCTATTGATGGAAGCCCAATAGTTGATATAAAGGTTCACAGTCCTTCTTATGATAGCCCTTCCAATGTAAAACAGGCTGATTGGATGGAAGAGCTAATAAAATATTTTAGAGAGAAGTTAAAATAAGATTCAGAGGTTAAACGAATGTATGCAAAAGAGCAGCTGCAGAAGCACGCTGAAGAAATCTTGAAAGAAGTAGGGATTCAAGAAAGCCAAAGGGTCTTGGATTGTTGTTGCGGCTCAGGTACTTATACAATAGCTGCTGCGCAGCTGGTTGGAGAAAAAGGTTTAGTGTACGCGATAGATACGAATAGTGAAAAGCTGAAGGATTTGAGGCAGAGAATTAACTCAAGAAAATTGCAGAATATAGAAATAATAGAAGAAGATGTAGAATCAAGAATTCCTTTGCAGGACAGCTCTGTTGACATTGTTTTTCTCTATGACATTTTTTGGTATTTTAGACCAACTGAGAATAAATTAGCAGCTTTGTTAAGAGAGGTTTATAGAGCTGCAAAACCAAATGCTTTAATCTCTGTTTGCCCTGCCCACCTGGATTTCCATGAGTTAAAAAACTTCAAAAATGAAATGGAGAATAAAGGTTTTAGCTTAGAAAATGAATATTCCAGGCAGCTTGTTCACGAGGGCAGAATAGAGGAAGGCAAGTTATTGAATTTCAAGAAAACAAGAGATCGAGTTGAAAAGCTTGAGATGCAAATATCTGATTTAAAAGCTAGACTTCCTGCCCACTCAGTATCGCCATCAATGATTGAAGAATTAGAGGGGCTGGAAGAAAAACTTGCTGATGCCGAAAGGAAACGAACATGAATTTAAAAGAATTGTTAAAAAATAGACATTACGAGATCGTGTACGCATTGTGTATCTGAAAAACTTTTTGCAGGTGAATCACTATGAATAAAATTTATACAACAATATTTTTAGTAATTTTTACAATTGCCGGGTTTTTCTGTGGATGTAGTGAGAAAGGTAACAGTGACAAAAGCAACAACCGGCATATTATGGATATGGCAGGACGAGAGGTTTGGGTGCCGGATAATATAGAGCGGATTGTATGCAAA
>CAYQBZ010000258.1:0-5347 GCA_964415855.1 uncultured Rikenellaceae bacterium | reverse complement strand
AAAGATCTACAAGAAACAACTGTTACCTGTTATCAGTAAGCCACATATGAAAATACTTCTTGCCATTCCCGGCATTAATATGATATTATATAAAAAGATCAGGGAGAAGCTTACTGATACTTTTGGCGGTAAGTTTAAGGAGCTGGTAGTAGGAGGAGCTGCTTTCAATGCCGATGCTGAAAGGTTCTTCAGAAAAATAGGCTTCAGGTTTACCGTTGGGTATGGAATGACCGAGTGCGGACCTCTTATCAGTTATGCTTCCTGGAACACAACAAAACCCGGCGCTTCAGGAAGAGCTGTAGATACCCTTGAAGTTACCATTGACTCTCCTGGTCCGCAGAAAATAGTAGGGGAGATCATACTGAGAGGTGAAAATGTGATGGCGGGATATTACAAGAATGAAAAAGCTACAGGTGAAATAATAGACGGTAATGGCTGGATGCATACCGGCGATCTTGGACTGATTGATGAGGGAGGTAATATTTTCATTAAGGGCAGGAGTAAAAGCATGATACTTGGTCCCTCGGGAAAGAATATCTACCCTGAAGAAATTGAGTCGGTGATAAATAATAAAGATTATGTCTCAGAATCTCTTGTAATCTCAGAGGACAATAAGCTTATCGGGCTCATATTCCCGGATTATGACATGGCGAAGAAGGATAATATATCTGATGAACAGCTTACAGGTTTCCTGGAGCAGACGCGAAAAGAAGTAAATGAAAGATTACCCGAATTTATGAATGTGAGCAAGTTCAGGATACATAAGGAAGAATTTGAAAAAACTCCGAAAAGAAGCATTAAGAGATTTTTATATACAAAATAGTAGTGATTATGGATTTATATGCAGTCATCGTAGCTGGAGGAAGCGGAAAAAGGATGGGGGCAGAAGTTCCCAAGCAATTTCTTGAATTAGCGGGGAGACCTGTACTGATGCATACAATTGAGCGGTTCAAATCATTTAATGAAGCGATAGAAATTATTACAGTACTTCCTGAGAACCAGCTGAGGCACTGGATTGAGCTTCAGGCAAAATATTCGTTTACAATTCCTCAGACACTTGTAAAAGGAGGAATTCACCGCTTCTTTTCTGTTAAGAACGGACTGAAATTTGTTAATATTCCCGGTCTTGTGGCCATTCACGACGGAGTAAGACCCTTTGTAAGCATTGACACAATAAAAAGATGTTTTGAGACAGCAGAGAAACTTGGTAACGCTATTCCCTGTGTTGCTCCGGCCGATTCGCTAAGGGTATTGAACGAGCAAGCCAGCATTCCTCTTAACAGGTTAAACGTAAGGCAGATCCAGACACCTCAGGTATTCAGTGCCGGGCTTATCAAAAAAGCCTATATGCAGGAATACGGTCCCGAATTCTCAGATGATGCAACAGTACTTGAAAAGAGCGGCGAAAGGATCAATCTGATTGATGGTAACCGGGAAAACATTAAGATAACCAATCCCGAAGATCTGCTTATATCTTCTGCCCTGTTGCCAACAATATCGTAGCAGGAACAATTTTATGCCTTTGCGCCATTACGCCTTTGTGCCTTTGTGCCTATTTTTATATCTTGCAGCTAAATATAAAATCACAGTTTATGAAAACCAGAGTTATTGCGTTGGTTATTTTTGCATTAGTATTAGCAGGGTGTGCTGAATTTATGAATGTGCTTCAGACAGTTGGCCCTGTCCCGCTTACAGAAGATGAAGTTGTCAGCGGATTAAAAGAAGCTTTGATGACAGGAGCGAGGAATGCAGCACAGAGACTTGCAGAAGAGAACGGATACTATGGTGATGAGGCGATTAAGATTTTTCTGCCTGATGAGGCAAAAGTGATAGTTGATAATATCTCGAGGATCCCAGGCGGTGATGCTCTTGTTCAGGATGTTATTTTAAGGATAAACAGGGCAGCTGAGGACGCTGCCAGGGATGTGGCACCGATATTTGTCAACAGTGTGAAACAGATGACCATAAAGGATGCCTTTTCCATATTGAATGGAGCAGATAATGCGGCAACAGGTTATCTCAGGGCCACTACTTATAATGATCTTTATTCCTTATATAAACCTAAGATACAGGCATCTACTGAGAAAAAGATCGTAGGAGGAATTTCCACTAAAGATTCCTGGGTTGCTCTTACGGGTAAGTGGAACTCGGTTGCGAATTCAGTCGCAGGAAAGATTGCAAATCTTAAACCTGTAAATACCGACCTTGATGATTACCTTACCGACAAGGCGCTGAATGGAATGTTCATGAAGGTCGAACTGGAGGAGCTAAAGATAAGAAAAGATGTTTCAGCCAGGGTATCTCCCATCCTTAAGAGGGTATTCGGGACGCTTGACAGTAAAGCAAATTAATCCGGGGAAACAGCAGATGTTTGAAAAGAGTGTATTTAATTACCAGGGTCTTGAGGTAAGGATTTCCGACCATGCAAACGAAGAGATACTCAACATTCTTTCCCATACAGTTCAGGGATCTGAGGGAGGGTTGAGATTTTCGCTTGAGAATTTTGCTCCGCGGATTGAGGCTTACAAGGATCAGATAAGATTTGTTTCACTTTATAAGAAAAACCAGATAACAGGTACCGTGGGATCCTGTTTCAGGGTATCCGGACAGGGCAAGCTGCGTTATCCCACCTCTTATCTTCGTTACCTGACATTTCAGTCTACATATCAAACTGACCCGGGATGGAGAAAAATCAGGAAGACTCTTATAAAACATGAGAAAGATGACAGTTTCAAACAAAAGACACTTGAGATCTTCAGCAAGCCTCACCTTCTGGAATTGAAGGGAGTGTTTGAAGGTAACAAGCACATTATGTATGCATTCCTGGAGAGCATGAATGAGAGATCAAAAAATCTTGTGCACCAGGCAGGATATGAATATATAAGGTCGTTCCTCACTGTTGCCTTCAGCCGTTTTTCGCCCAAATGCGATAGCCGGGTATCAAAGCTCAGGGATGACGAAAAATGCAAAATGGAATCACTTCTTCTTGATTTCTATAAGGATTACTCTTTCTTCAGCACCGACTATTCTTTCTATGGAGAGAGATATTATGTACTTAAGGAAAATGATGAGATTATTTCGGGTGTTTGTACAATACCATCAATTTATAAGATATATGATATGCCCGGAATATGGGGCTGGGTAATGATGAAAATACTCCCGAGTGTTCCGTACTATCGCAGGCTGTTCAGTCCGGGGGAGTTCCGGCATCTCGTTTTCGATGCAATTTATTGTAAAGAGGGGAGGGAAGACTCTCTGGCACAACTTTTTGAATCAGCTTGCGCAGCGGAAGGCTTTAATACCGGCCTTACATGGCTGGATGACAGGAGCGATCTCTATGACAAGATCAGAACCGGAGTTAAAATGGGAGCATTGAACAGGATGCTGAATGCAAAGCCGGGACTTGTTTATACCAGGTTCCTTAATATGGAGGAAAATGAGAAGGAAGCATTTTATGACGCTCCTGCTTATATCTCAGGGTTTGACTTTTCATAGGAAATCCTAAGCAGATACTGACCAGGAACATTGTCAAAACAATCATACAATCATATGGTGAGAAGAGCGCTTATATTATTTCTTGCATGGTTATTTGCAGGTGGGTTCACCGGCATTTATGCACAGGAGTCTGCCAGGGAAAAGGAAGCAAGGATGCAGTGGTTCAAAGATGCCCGGCTCGGTATATTTATTCACTGGGGAATATATGCAGTTAACGGGATTGATGAGTCGTGGTCCTTCTATAACGGTTATATCTCCTGGGAAGATTATATGAAACAGTTGAATAGATTCACGGCAACCTCATATAAACCTGAAGATTGGGCCTCACTGATAAAGGAAAGCGGGGCGAAATATGCTGTTCTAACTTCAAAACATCATGATGGTGTGGCATTATGGGATACAAAGGCAGGAGAGCTGAGTGTTGTTAAGAAAACTCCTGCAGGAAGGGACCTGGTTACTTCTTTTACAAGGGCATTGCGAAAGAGCGGATTGAAGGTTGGAATATACTATTCCCTGCTGGACTGGTCAAATCCTGATTATCCGAATTTTACAAAGAGTGCAAAACGATATACTGATGATTCAATCAGGTGGGACCGGTTCTGCAGGTTTAATCCTGGACAGATAGAAGAAATAGGGAAGAACATTAATCCTGATCTATACTGGATTGACGGTGACTGGGAACAGAGCGCTGATAAGTGAAGAGCACCGGAAATACGAACAATGATCTTAAAAAGAAATCCAGCAGCAATTATTAATTCACGTCTCCAGGGCTATGGCGATTATGCAACTCCTGAGCAGGGGACACCTGTTAGGAGGCCCGATGATAAGTACTGGGAGCTTTGTATGACAATAAACGACTCGTGGGGTTACCAGCAAAATGACAAAGAGTTTAAGACTCCCGGACAGGTAATAAATATATTCGCAGAATGTCTTTCTAAAGGCGGTAACATGCTTCTTGATATAGGCCCCCTGGAGGATGGGATCATTCCGGAAGAGGAAGTAATAGTACTTTAGGAGCTTGGTAAATGGAACAGGAAACATTCTGAGGCAATATACGGAACAGAAGGCGGTCTGAAATGGGAAAGAAAAGAAAATGGTTTTACTGTAACTATCCCGGATAAGGTACGAAAATCACCACCATCGGATTATGTTTGGGTGTTACAGGCCACGTTTTGACAACTTCTGTTATATTCAGATACATACATATATAATTAGCTTTAATATATAAGAATATTTAATATGCAAGAAACCAATATATATGAAAAATATTAAAATCCACTATTTTCAGCATGTTCCATTTGAAGGATTGGGCAGTATTGAAGAGTGGGCATTGCAACATCACCACATTCTGACATCAACCAGATTCTTTGAGAATGCATACGTACCTGAAATTTCGGATATTGACTGGCTTATTGTTATGGGAGGACCAATGGGAGTGCATGATGAAGATCAATTCCCGTGGCTTAAAAATGAAAAGAAATTAATAAAAGAAGCTATTAAAGATAATAAGACAGTATTGGGTATCTGTCTTGGCTCTCAAATTATTGCAGACGTCATGGGAGCAAGAGTGTTCAGGAACGCAGAGAAGGAAATCGGATGGTTTGATATCCGGTTAACTTCTGATGGTGTCGCACAAAGTTTGTTCAGTAATAAGGGAGAAAGTGTGAAAGTATTTCACTGGCACGGTGATACCTTTGACCTGCCTCAGGATGCAATTCACCTGGCCTGGTCAGAAGGCTGCAAGAACCAGGCATTTTTATATAACGGGAAAGTTCTGGCATTGCAGTTTCATCTTGAAACTACCATTCATTTATTGCAGGGAATGGTGAAGAATGGCAGGGAGGAACTTATT